>JAIRKY010000138.1 GCA_031259755.1 Mediterranea sp. (in: CFB group bacteria)
TGGCTGATATCGCCCACCTACGCAAAATGTGCGGAGCGGGTATGATGGATTGCAAAGGAGCTTTAGAAGAAGCGGACGGAGACTTCGATAAAGCGATGGAAATTATTCGTAAAAAAGGACAGGCTGTAGCCGCAAAACGTTCAGGACGCGAAGCATCCGAAGGTTGCGTCCTGGCTGTAGGAGAAGGAGAATTTGCCGTAATTGTGGCGCTAAAATGTGAAACCGACTTTGTGGCGAAAAACGAACAGTTTATAGCGCTGACAAAGGAGATTCTCGAAGCCGCAGCAAAAAATAAACCGGCCTCTATCGAAGAACTTCAGCTCACTCCACTAGCTGACGGACGCACGGTGCAGGAACATATCACCGACCGTATCGGCGTAACAGGCGAAAAAATGGAATTAGGCTTCTATGAATTTCTGAACGGAACTTCTACTATTTCGTATGTGCATCCGGGAAATAAACTGGCTACCATCGTGGCATTCAATCAGCAACTGGAATACCAAGTAGCCCGCGACCTAGCTATGCAGGTAGCAGCTATGAACCCCGTCGCTGTATGCCCCGAAGAAATTCCGCAGAAAACTATAAACCAGGAACTGGATATCGCCCGCGAAAAAGCCCGGCAGGCCGGTAAACCTGAAAATATACTCGACCGTATAGCAGAAGGCGCTCTGCAAAAATTCTACAAAGAAAGTACTTTACTGCAACAGGAGTTTGTTAAAAATGAAAAGTTAAGCATTGCCCAATACCTTCAGCAGCAGGATAAAAACCTCACCGTAACTGCTTTCAGACGTGTTACGTTGAACATGGAATAAAATTGTTTATCTCATACGTGGAGAAGAAAAGCCACCTCATGTATTTGGAGGGCACTGAAAAAGGTCCAATATTTCAGCATAATCCTTTTTCGATCTACTAAAAACAAAGTTCGCCAGATTCCTTTCATTGGATTTGGCGAACTTTTCTGATTTTTCCACAATATCTTTAGCATGCATCCCAGAGGCAATATTAGCGTTTATATTAAGTCTAAGTGCTGGAATCTAACAAAGAAAGCCCTCCCTTAGCTTAATTTGAGTATCCTCTTGATATTGGCGACAAAAATAGTGATAGCTCCTTGCATACGCATACAGTCAATACCGTATGAAACAGCTCTGTCATACCCCAATACATTCTTCAACTCTGCATTTTTGGCTTCTATCTTATATCTGACTCTTGCCATTTCTTTGAATCGGTTCGTTTGCTGAAAGTCCGATTGAGACTGATGCTCACTTGATTTAATCAGTACAGAATAAGACTTACTTTTGGCTCCTTGCTTGTAACACCCTTGCTTTCTTGAACAGTTTGTGCATTTTCCAACATCAAAGTAATAAACCATCGCCTGATTCTTTCCCTGGTTCTTTTTCCCTTGACGAGCCTTTCTGATTGCCATGTGCCCGGCAGGACAAACGAACATTCCTGCATCTTTATTAAAATCAAACTTATTTTCTTCCTTACGGGTTCCATCGGTGATTGCGGGATTCAATTTGGCAACCAACTCAAATCCTTCTTTTTCATCTTGCGAGAGAGTTATATTATCCTTACCCGAATATGCCGTATCGCCCACAACAATCTCAACCGCCATGCCGTTTAGACGACTCTGTTTGATAAGTTCGGGTAACTGCGGACCGTCTCCTTTTTCTCCCGAAGTCACAGTGGCTGCCGTAATTATTCGCTCATCACTCATGCCGATATGGGTCTTATAACCGAAGAAGGAACTCTCTTCACTTTTGTGCCCAATACGCGCATCCCCATCTTTAGAGGTGGTATAGTGGTCCTCTATGTCAGATAACACCTCTTTTAGCATATTAAGTCGTTCCTTGACT
Source organism: Mediterranea sp. (in: CFB group bacteria) (assembly GCA_031259755.1). Classification (GTDB taxonomy): domain Bacteria; phylum Bacteroidota; class Bacteroidia; order Bacteroidales; family Bacteroidaceae; genus Bacteroides. The sequence goes on from JAIRKY010000138.1 coordinate 1,857, forward strand.
TTGGGGATATTGATAAGCATTTCGTTCGAAGATATAACGTCCAATAATCCACGTGTGTAATCCAGCTCATGTTCTAAGTCATCATCTTCGTTCTTGACTGGAAGATTGTCCTTTGCCGAATCATCAGCATCGTAAATACTCTTGCGTAACTGTGTTGAACGCAACTTTAATATCTCAACCGGAGAGTAGGGATTGCTACGGGAAGCTGTGTGAGTGGCATCTACGATGATGGTTTTGGATTTGATGATTCCTTTTTCGATTGCGATGGCTACGGTCTTGCCAATAAGCAAGTTCAACAAATCTTTGTCTTTAAGTCTAAGTTTACGGAATTTGCATAGGGAACCGGGATTTACCAGATCGGTAGTCTCTGGACTCAAACCAAGGAAATACTTAAAAGACATGTCATAACGTGAGCGTTCAACCACATCAACATCTGAGATATCATAGATGGTTTTGAGCAAAAGATATTTGAACATCCGTATTGGGCATTCTGCCGTACGGCCGTTGTCAAGGCAATACTTATCCACAAGTTCTACGTGAATAAACGTAAAATCAATGAGGTCGTTTATTCGACGAAGAAGATTGTCGTGGGGGATAATCAAATCGTAAAGATTTGAGTAATCACTGAACTGAATGGTCTGTTGGAGTGGTAGCATATCGGTTGATTTCTACCTATAAAAATATTAAAAAATCGGCACATATCAAAGTTAAGAAAGCGATATGTGCCGATAGATTGTTAAGATGTCCTTACGGGAGGGACTTTTTCAGTGCCCTCTGTATTTGAGGTGGCTTTTTTGCTATATGACAAAAGAAATAAATCATTAACTTTGTGGTCTTGAAATGATAACGTGTTAATAGCTGATGCAATGGAATATAAATTCAAGGAAATCGAAGAAAAATGGCAAACCGAATGGAAAGCAAGGGATATTTACAAAGTCAGGGAAGATGAAAGTAAACCCAAGTACTATGTGTTGGATATGTTTCCCTACCCTTCCGGATCCGGATTGCATGTAGGACATCCACTTGGGTACATCGCCTCAGATATATTTTCGCGCTACAAAAGGCTTCAGGGTTTCAACGTACTTCACCCCATGGGATACGATGCCTATGGCTTGCCTGCCGAACAATATGCCATTCAGACCGGACAGCATCCTGAAATCACAACCCGTAATAACATCAGACGATACCGGGAACAACTGGATAAAATAGGCTTCTCGTTCGACTGGAGCCGAGAAGTGCAAACCTGCGACCCAGCCTATTACCATTGGACGCAATGGGCGTTTATACAAATGTTTAATAGTTACTATTGCTACGACGCAAAGCAGGCAAGGCCTATTGAAGAATTAAAAGAAGCTTTTGGACAATCCGGAACAGGCAAAGGATTGAACGTGGCCTCCGGAGGACATTATTCATTCACCGCCGATGAATGGAAAGCTATGAGCCGGAAAGAACAGGAAGAGGTGCTTCTTGATTATCGCCTGGCATACATAGGTGATACAATGGTAAACTGGTGCCCGGCATTGGGTACGGTTCTGGCAAACGACGAAGTAGTAAACGGCTTTTCTGAACGAGGAGGTTACCCAGTGGAACAGAAAATCATGCGCCAATGGTGCCTCCGCGTCTCAGCCTATGCCCAACGCCTGTTGGATGGCCTGGAAACTATCGACTGGACAGAATCGCTGAAAGAAACACAACGTAACTGGATCGGAAGAAGCGAAGGGGCAGAACTCATATTTTTCCTCTCCGGAAGAGAAAAAACGGAAAAAACGTCCTTTACCATCTTCACCACAAGAGCCGACACTATCTTTGGGGTCACTTTTATGGTCCTAGCACCGGAAAGTGAGTTGGTAAACAAGGTAACTATACCCAAACAGCGCGCAGAAGTAGATACTTATGTAGCTGCCACAAAAAAGAAAACCGAACGCGAACGCATTGCAGACCGTAAAGTGAGCGGAGTATTTTCAGGTTCGTATGCCATCAATCCAGTAACAAACGAAGAAATTCCCATCTGGATAAGCGACTATGTACTGGCGGGATACGGAACAGGGGCCATCATGGCAGTACCGGGACACGATAGCCGGGACTACGCATTTGCCAAACATTTTAACCTCCCCATCGTCCCCCTGATAGAAGGCTGTGATATCTCGGAAGAAAGTTTCGACGCTAAAAAAGGAAAAATGGTAAATTCTCCCAAAAAGGGAAAAGAAACACCCGGAGGACTAAACCTGAACGGCCTGGAAGTGAAAGAAGCCATTGCCCGCACCAAAGCCTATATCGAAGAAAAAAAATTGGGCAAGATAAAAGTAAACTACCGCCTGCGGGATGCCATCTTCAGCCGCCAGCGTTACTGGGGAGAGCCTTTTCCTGTCTATTATGACGTTAACGGGATGCCTCAGACTTTGACAGAAGATAAATTACCACTGAAATTACCAGTCGTAGATAAGTTTCTCCCCACAGAAACAGGCGAACCACCTTTGGGACACGCTTACGAATGGGCTTGGAATAAAGAAAAAAATAAAGTAGTAGAAACCTGTCTCGTAGATAATAAAAACATCTTCCCGCTCGAACTGAATACTATGCCGGGATTTGCCGGTTCATCTGCCTATTACCTCCGCTACATGGACCCACACAACAACCATGAACTGGTATCCGAAAAAGCAAACCGCTACTGGCAGAATGTAGATCTATACTTAGGTGGAACAGAACATGCTACCGGACACCTTATATACAGCCGCTTCTGGAATAAATTCCTTTACGACAGAGGCATTATATGCAAAGACGAACCTTTCAGAAAACTTATCAACCAAGGTATGATACAAGGACGTTCCAACTTCGTGTATCGCATAAACGGAAGCAATACCTTCGCATCCCTGAATATCAAAGACAAGTACGAAGTAACCCCTCTGCACGTGGATGTG
>JAIRKY010000012.1 GCA_031259755.1 Mediterranea sp. (in: CFB group bacteria)
AAAAACACCTGAAGATGGCTGTTTGGGGCCGAAAGATGTAGTGTTGAAGTGTAGAATGTAAAAGTGTTGCAATTTTGACGGAAGATAAACAATGGACGCTAATTAAAATAGCCTTAGCTGATCTAGCTTCTTCCTTATTTGTTTGTTGTGTTTATTTTTGCTGTTGTTCTGTATCCGCGCTGAATGTGTAATTAGACTATAGCTGCTGACTACAGCACTTCAATAAATAAATAATTCAATTATATTATTTAGTTACCAATGCAAGCTCCGTATGTATGGTAAAGATCTGAAACACAACAATGATCAGTTAATATGAAGTTTCTTTTCCACGTCAATCCCCAAATACGAATTACTGTAAATTCTCGATTAAACGGACACAATTCTTAGGTACTTCCCCGTTATTCTCCGGTTGATATGTCGTGTATGCGTACTTCGTCAGTCGTGCTGCAGACGTAACGCGTATCTAGTATACAGATTGTTCTATAAAAGTAAAGTAAAAAGTAAAAAGTAAAGCTATCCCTGTACAAATGTATTCACCGTTCCCGCTCTTGAATGTCGTAAGCAGGTTTTCTACGGAAACCGGGTCGGTACCCTCCCCCCACGTAGACGTCGCATGCGTCCACTCTACACTATTGATAGAGAAATAGATTTTCCCATCCCCATCACCTGCGGCATAAAGCGTATCGTTAAGATTAATGATAGACGAAACTTTTATAGCGATATTGTCCGGTGTGGTTATGTTTGTTCTCTGCCATTGCTTTGTTTCCGGATACACTGTAACCTGCGTTCCGGTTGCAAAAACAAAAATCTCATCTTTAAACAGGACGGCTTTGCTTTCTCCTACATCAGCGTCTTTGAAGAAAGGCTTTACATAAGGGGTATCCCCCCAAACCAGCGAATCCGGGTCTGTCTTATGTATGCGCACCTCAATGCTGTACTGTTTGATATATAAACCATCGTACGAACGAACTCTGATCTTCAATGGTTCTTCCATTGTATTAGATAGATCCAGCGAATCAGTATAATCAAATAATGTGTCTCGTGAGAAAGGCTCCGTATTGTCTGGGCCGGCTGTCACATAACCGTTGGTCGTAAATGTATTGATCAGTATTTTATTGATGATCGTATCGGCGCCGTAAGCCACAGAGTCCACATTATAAATTTGTCCTTTGATTTGGTCTATCGTGAATTTGTAGGTCACGCCATAGATCGTATCCAATGAAAACGCCGTGATCAAGTTGTCGGAACTGAGTTCGTAGTTGTTGTCCGAATCCAGACAAGAAGTTATGGCAAGCGAAAATACAAGGAAACTTGCGATTATAGACAAAGACTTTATTCTCATTTGGAATGATTATGTTATTTACAAGATGCAAAAATAGGAACATTTTTCTCTCTACTAAATAATGCGGGCAAGTTTTATATAAAATTATAGATAATATAGATGAAAATACGACTACTTAACCGGTGTTTTAGCCAATGTGGCTACCAGAAAATCATAGAATTTCGGAACGGTTGAGATCAACACCCTTTCGTCGGGCGAGTGCGGAGAGCGTAATGTAGGCCCGAAGGAGATCATATCCAATCCGGGGATATTCGCCCCGATAATACCACATTCCAGTCCGGCGTGGATCACTTTCACTGCCGGTTCTACTCCGAACTGTTCTTTATAAGACGCTTTCATGGCGGCCAGGATTGGAGAATCAACGTTCGGCTGCCATCCGGAATATGCGCCACTCAGTTCAACTTTCATTCCCGCCATATTAAAACACGTCTTTAAGCTCATAGCTAAATAATCCTTCATGGAATCACAACTACTACGCGCCAATATGTTGATCGCGGCATGCGTAGAGTCTATCTCAATGATAGCCAGGTTGGAAGACGTTTCTACCGTGTCGGGCACAGCCGGTATCATACGGGTTACACCGTTCTGGCAGGCATATATGGCGCTGACAAGAGCGTCTTGTATTTCCTCCGGGAGAACATCTCCTTTTTTTTCCACTTCGGTCATTTCAATGATGATCTTATTTTCCACCGCCTCATATTCTTCATTGAAAGTAACTGTAACAAGTTCGATCAGCTCTTCCAAGATATCTTTATTTTCAGGAGAGATAGCCAAGACGACTTCACACTCACGAGGGATAGCATTACGCATATTACCCCCCTTCCAACTGACAAGTTTTGCATCGACAGTTTCAATGGCCGACTCAACCAAACGTACCATAAGTTTATTAGCATTGCCACGGCCTTCATTGATCTCTAATCCGGAATGGCCGCCACGTAAACCTTTCAGACCGATATGCACAAAAATATCGTCTACATCCGCTGCTTCACCTTTATATTCCAGGGTAGCGGTAATATCTACTCCACCGGCGCAACCGATATAGAGTTCTCCTTCGTCTTCCGAATCCAGGTTCAGCAGGATCTCTCCGGTCACCGTTCCCGGTTTAAGCCCGAACGCACCCACCATACCCGTCTCTTCGTCCATGGTGATCAACGCTTCCAATGGCCCATGCGGAATGATTGCATCTTCCAGCACAGCCATGATAGCAGCTACGCCCAATCCATTATCTGCACCCAACGTAGTTCCTTTCGCCTTCACCCAATCGCCATCTATATAAGCTTCGATCGGATCTTTTTTGAAATCATGGACCGTATCGTTGTTTTTCTGGGGGACCATATCTATATGCGCCTGCAGAATCACACCTTTTCGGTTTTCCATACCCGAAGTAGCCGGTTTACGGATAACCACGTTACCGACTTCATCCGTAAAGGATTCCAATCCGAGACTTTTACCGAATGTTAACAAGAAGTTGGTTACCGGACCCATATACCCCGACGGACGGGGAATTTGAGTCAAAGAATAGAAATGTTTCCACATGTTCTGTGGGGCTAACTCTTGAATTGTTTTCATAAATTATGTTTTTTATTAATGACCGATAATGTTACCGAACCATAGATTCCCAACAAAATTACCAAAAAGCTTTGTATTCCATGCACAATCAGCGCAAATATTCCGGCGTCTTCGGCGCTGACGCCGTAAAGGATCATCATCGAAATGACGGCAAAATGCCAGGGGCCCGCACCGTTAGGCGTAGGCACCATGACAGCAATACTTCCACCGACGAACATCACAAGCCCTGCCAGAATGGTCAGATTCGCCGTAAAATCGAAACAAAAGAATGCCATATAGAACTGCATAAAATAACAAAACCAAATAAGGAGCGTATAAAACATAAATAAGGTTTTATTCCTTACATCTTTTAATGAGATAATACCTGTCCAGATATTCAACACCACCCCCCTGACCTTCTCGAAGAAAGAAAGGGCGCGTATCAGGAAATAGAGCAGGATGATGATCCCAATCATACAAAACAGGATAATATAGAAATACAGAGACATGAACACATCAGTTATTGAATCCGTATCCGTACCGGTTTCCTGAAAAAAATTCCTGAACACTTTCATTTGTGTCAGCACAGCCACAGTAATAATCAGTCCCACGCATAAAAAATCGATCAGACGCTCAGTGACCACGGTGCCCAACAACCGGGTAAACGAGATCCTATCGTATTTGGAGAGCGCTCCACAACGCGACACTTCTCCCAAACGGGGTATCAACAGGTTCGCGGCATAAGAGATAAACACGGCATTTACACAATTGGATGTCTTCGGATAAGCGCCCAATGGCTCTAATGTCTGTCTCCAACGACATCCACGAAAGATGTGACTGAATACCCCAAAGACCAAAGAAAACAACATCCACCACCAATTCATTTCATGCCAAAGTACCTGACCGACCTTTGAAAAGTCAAAGTCCCGGTAAACCCATACCATAATAGCACCTCCAAACAGCAGTGGAACAACAATCTTAAACGTCCTTTTTAACAGTTTCTTCATTTTTAATTACCGATCGGCTTGTACCGAACGTTGTTTCTTCAATTAAAAGAATTACCTTTGTCGACTGCAAACTTAGGCAAAATAGTTGAAAGTTAAAAGTTACAATGAGACAAGTCAAACCTAAAAAGTTCCTGGGGCAACACTTCCTGAAAGATTTAAAGATCGCTCAAGATATTGCCGATACGGTAGATACTTTCCCACAACTTCCGATCCTCGAAGTTGGGCCTGGAATGGGCGTACTAACTCAATTTCTGGTTAAGAAGGACCGGCTGCTAAAGGTGGTCGAAGTCGACTTTGACTCTGTAGCATACCTTCGCAACGCATATCCTTCGCTTGAAGACCATATCATTGAAGATGACTTCCTGAAAATGAACCTCAACCGCCTGTTCGATAGACAACCATTCGTCCTGACCGGCAATTATCCGTACAATATCTCCAGCCAGATCTTCTTCAAAATGCTGGATAACAAAGAATTGATTCCCTGTTGTACAGGAATGATACAAAAGGAAGTAGCCGAACGCATTGCCGCTCCTCCGGGGAGCAGAACGTATGGTATATTGAGCATTCTGATACAAGCATGGTACCGTGTCGAGTATCTGTTCACGGTCAGTGAACAGGTGTTCAATCCGCCGCCGAAAGTCAAAAGCGCGATTATTCGCATGACCCGGAACGAAGTACAAGAACTTGGATGTGACGAAAAGTTGTTCAAGCGGGTAGTGAAAACAACTTTCAACCAGCGCCGGAAAATGTTACGCAACTCTATCAAACCTATATTAGGTGTGGACAGCCCGCTTTTACAGGATGAATTATTCACCAAACGCCCCGAGCAACTCTCTATCCAACAGTTTATCGAACTGACCAACCGGATAGAGAAAGAACTCATGTGAATAATGTACCCATGAAACTGCGCACTAATTATTTAATTGATAAATTTGCATACTATGGCAATTAGCATAATAGCACATTAATATAATGAACGAGGAATTCATCAGTAGCATAAAAGAGCTTATCCAACTACAGGATCCGGATAAAGCAAAGGAGTTAATCAGTGGGCTTCACCCCGCCGACATCGCCGAATTATGCGATGAGCTTACTCCGGAAGATGCCAAGTTTATCTATCGACTGATGGATAATGAAACGGCAGCGGACGTGCTGGTGGAGATGGACGAAGGCACGCGTAAGGAATTCCTGGATATTATGCCACCCGAAACCATCGCAAAACAGTTCGTGGACTACATGGACACGGATGACGCCGTAGAACTGATTCGTGAACTGGACGAAGAAAAGCAAGAAGAGATCCTTTCGCACATCGAGGACATAGAACAAGCCGGAGATATCGTCGACCTGCTGAAATACGACGAGAACACCGCCGGGGGGTTAATGGGTACGGAAATGGTAGTCGTAAACGAAAACTGGTCTATGCCCGAATGTCTCAAAGAAATGCGCCATCAGGCGGAAGACCTGGACGACATTTATTATATATATGTTATAGACGACGACGAACGGTTACGGGGTGTTTTCCCACTTAAGAAAATGATCACTTCGCCATCCGTATCGAAAGTAAAGCACGTGATGAAGAAAGAACCGCTTTCGGTTCACGTAGACACACCGATTGACGAAGTGGTACAAACCATCGAAAAGTATGACCTTGTGGCTATCCCTGTCGTCGACAGCATCGGCCGCCTTGTGGGACAGATCACGGTCGATGATGTTATGGACGAGGTTCGTGAACAATCGGAACGTGACTATCAGTTAGCATCCGGCCTTTCGCAAGACGTTGAAACGGACGACAATGTATTCCGTCAGACAAGTGCACGCCTCCCTTGGTTACTTATCGGTATGGTTGGGGGAATAGGCAATTCCATAATCTTGGGAAACTTCGACGCTACATTTGCAGCACATCCGGAAATGGCGCTCTACATACCGCTCATTGGCGGTACCGGAGGAAACGTAGGAACACAATCCTCGGCGCTTGTAGTACAGGGCCTTGCCAATAACTCACTGGACGAAAAGGATACCTTCAAACAAATAGTGAAAGAATCTGTTGTGGCGCTTATCAACGCAACGATCATCTCCCTGCTGGTCTACATTTATAATTTTGTCCGCTTCGGAGCAACAGCCACCGTAACCTACTCAGTATCTATCAGCCTGTTTGCCGTGGTCATGTTCGCCTCCATCTTCGGAACATTCGTACCAATGGCGCTGGAGAAACTGAAAATAGACCCGGCCATCGCAACAGGGCCATTCATCGCCATCACCAACGACATCATCGGTATGATGCTCTACATGGGAATCACCGTTCTTTTGAGTTAGCCGTTGATAGTCAACCTAAAGGTTCTATATAGGCTTTAATGAATAATCTTCGATGATCTGCGGTTAAAATGATTCGTAGAATCAACTTTCAACACAAAAAATTATGAAGTGATTGTTTTATTTCATTAATTTGTGAGAAAATATAACAAAAGGCTTTTCCTTGCTTAAAGAATCTAAAAAAAAATGCAATGATGGACTCTCATGAAACTAACCTATCTGTAGAAGGGGATTTTGAAAAAGAAAAAGAAGCTGTCGAAATATCTGAGACCGAAGCTAAAGAAACAATTGAAGTTCAGGTCGGGGATGCTGTTTCTGTGGCTGAAGCGACCACAGAAGTAGTTGTCGGAGAACAGGAAGAGACTGCCGCAAAACCTACTAAAGAGAGTGTGCTTGGTAGATTAAAAGAATTAGCGCAGAACGCTGAAGCCGTAAGCAAACAAGAGCTTGACAACCTGAAGCAAACATTCTACAAACTTCATAATACCGAACTGGAAGCCGACAAGAAGCAGTTCATAGAAAATGGTGGCACTGAAGAAGAATTTATGCCTAAAGCCGATGCGCTGGAAAGCGAATTCAAAAGTGTGATAAGCGACATAAAAGCTAAAAGAAGCCAAGTTACCGCTGATGAGGAAAAGCAAAAAGAAGAAAACCTGACGATCAAACTATCTATTATTGATAAATTGAAAGAACTGGTTGAATCACCGGAAGATACCAATAAGTCATACAACGAATTCAAAAGGTTACAACAGCAATGGAACGACATTAAACTTATTCCACAGGCAAGAGTGAATGAACTCTGGAAGAGCTATCAGCACTATGTAGAAAAATTCTACGACATACTGAAGCTGAATAACGAATTCCGCGACTATGACTTTAAGAAGAATCTGGAGATCAAACTCAGGCTTTGCGAAACGGCAGAGAAATTGGTTGAAGAAGCTGACGTAATATCTGCATTTCATCAGTTGCAGAAATTGCATCAGGATTTCCGTGATACAGGCCCTGTAGCTAAAGACTTACGCGACGAAATATGGAACCGCTTCAAAGCGGCGTCAACCATAGTGAATCGCCGCCACCAACACCACTTTGAAGAGTTGAAAGAAGAGGAACAGCATAACCTGGATCAGAAAGCCGTGATCTGCGAAATCGTTGAAACGATCGACTACGATCACCTCAAGACATTCGCAGCATGGGAAAAACAAACACAGGAAATCATTGCGTTACAAGCTAAATGGAAGACCATCGGCTTTGCCCCGCAAAAGATGAATGTGAAGATATTCGAACGCTTCCGCAAAGCATGCGACGAATTTTTCAAAAAGAAAGGTGAATTCTTTAAATCGCTCAAAGAGGGCATGAGCGAAAACCTTGAAAAGAAAAAAGCGCTATGCGAAAAAGCGGAAGCCCTGAAAGAAAGTACCGAATGGAAAGAAACGGCAGAGATCCTGATCAAACTGCAAAAGGAATGGAAAACCATCGGACCGGTACAAAAGAAATACTCAGATATTATATGGCAACGCTTCATTGATGCATGTGACTACTTCTTTGAACAGAAAAACAAAGCCACATCATCGCAACGTTCAGTTGAAGTGGAAAATCTGAAGAAGAAGAAATCCATCATTGAACAATTGGTTGCCATTGACGATACAATGGACGCCGAAGAAGCGGAACAACTGATACATGAACTAATGAAAGAATGGGGAAGCATCGGACACGTACCATTCAAAGAAAAAGATAAAGCATATAAACAATATCATAGTGTGATCGAACAACTCTTCGAGAGATTCAACATCAATGTATCCAGGAAGAAATTGAGCAACTTCAAAACGTCTATCGCCGATATTGAGAAAAACGATTCCCAAGCGCTGTACAAAGAACGTGAAAAGCTAATGCGCGTCCGGGAGAATATGAAAAATGAATTACTTACCTATGAAAATAATATTGGTTTCCTAACCACTTCATCTCAAAAAGGAAACAGCCTGCTTATAGAAATCAACCGCAAGGTAGAAAAACTGAAAGACGATCTGGAACTGGTGGAACAGAAGATTAAAGTAATTGATAATTCAATCAGAGGGGAAGACCATGAGAAATAAGTGAGTTAGTAAGAAACATCCTTATTCAGATCTGCACTACAGCCAAATTATTTGATGTTAATCCGAGGCAAGTAAAGTCTTGGGTTGCTTTATATTCCCCCGTTATGGAGAAGAGGGGTTATGTATGCAATCAAGAAATTCTATGTTCCAATCCAAATTGTTTCATTAAAAAAACGTTAAGAATCGAGTGTTCGATGATGGAACACCAGTGTTTGTGGGGGTGGCACATCAAACAAAAAAACGGGTGCTATCCGTAACAGATAACACCCGCTTTTGGGTTAAACGGGTCATTTTCCATATATATAAACAATTGAACTGCCCCCGGAATCCGTTAGAAATTCACCATAAGTCGTATTAAAATCTCTCTCGGACGAAAATAGTTTAGTGTTAAGCTCTCGCTTATAGAAGAATATATCGTTTGTTGAAGATTTCGTTTATCCAGCATATTATTCATGATCAATTCCACTTCTACTCTTTTAAACAAATAGGAAACCGCTGCATCCATAAAGTAGATAGAAGAATACACTGGCCTATTACCTGTAGTCCATAAATTATTCCATTTCAGTTTCCAATTCGTTGTTGGAAATACATTTATTGCCAGGTTGCTTCGAAAATACTTAGAAGATATGCCCTTGGTAATGCTATTGGAAAGAGTCAAATACAAGTATTTTCCACTCCCTTCCATGCTGATATATTTGCAGGGTTGCATGGAGAAATTCAAAGAAAGCAATATATTCTTTGACGTATAAGGGACCAAAACATCAGATAATAAATTTTTATCGCGAACTTCATTGTAACTTCCCGTAAAACCTGTAAACAGTTTCCATTGTCCGAAACTTTTGCTAAGCCTCGTCTGGACGCCCCATTGCATATTCCGGTTTTTTACATCAACCATTTCCCCGTAATTTAAAACTCCACGTTGATTATAGCTGAGCATTTTATCCTGCCAATTAGGTGCGAGTGTTCCACTTAATGACCAGAACCATCCGTTCAACGGATTATTGAATTTCAGAGTTGCCGCATAAATCAGTGATCTATAATAGTAAAAACCACTTCCACTAAAAGCATTCCGGTAAGTTGTGAAGATATAATTGGCATAGAACTTATTGATATCAGGTACGGAATACCGGTAGTTCAATGAATTGGATATATTCCATAGTGGATTTAGTTCGTAACTCAGAAGAAATGATGGTTCTGCAAAAAAACACGGATAGCTGTTTCTTTGCTTTCCCGCCTCTTTGTAATTCAATTGATACTGATGATAAGACAACATGATGCCGGCACGGAGATTCCAATTCTGATCTTTATACCGGAATGAAGAATTAGCGTATATTTTGGTATCGATGAAAGTCAGGTTATTATAAAAACCGGCATTTTCCGTTTGATAGATCTTATCATTCTCTGCACAATACAGGGAAGAGGTTAATGTCTGGCTTGAATACTCCACCCCTGTTTTCATGCCTGCATAAAAGCCAGCTACCTTAAATTGAAATTCTGCTGCGGTATGTGAACGAAAACTGTGCAAACGTGCATGTTGAACAAAAGCATCGTACACATTTCCATTGTTAACGATATCTTCATACAGTCCTGGGGATACGATTAGTTTTTGAGGTAAATCGCTCAATGAATTTATTGATAACAATTTAAAAACATGATTTGAGGCATCTGTTTTGATTAGCGTGAAATAATTAGCCAATTCTTTCTTCTTCATCCTGTCGACAGCCTGAACAGGACTACTGTTTGTCAGTAATAAGTTATTAGCATTGTTCTTTTCAATATTACCCACTAACCGGTTACGAATAAATCTTTTTTCACCGTTTGATTGATAATCCGCTTCTACAGCATAGCAATCGGTTTTTAGTGATATATTCTTATCTTCCGCTATTGTGACTGTACCATCGGGATAAAAGTATGACGCGTTTTCTTCTTCCCGCATCTCATTATCTTTAAACAGATAACTAAACTGGCCACGGAAAGTAGTTTCTGTATCTATTTTATATAAATGATTGGTTGCCAACAAATGACTTTTATTTATTAAATAACGCTGCTCGTCTATCATCTGTCCGACGGATATTGCAGGCAAAGACAATACGGCATTATTCGACTTAACCTCCATATCAATATCCTGAACTTGCATCCTCAATTCATCGCTTACATCCTTTCCTGTGTTATTTGTTTTATACAATGATAAATTTTGTTGCTTCTTACCTAAAAACAGTCCTAATATCCGGGCATCCCACAGGACTTCATTATCGGATAAGTAGCCTAAACCTAAATCAGAACTACCCGAAAGGGTATAACGGACTGCGTCCTCCAGAACTAGGTTCAACGCAACATTTTCACTGAACAATTTTCCACGCAGCGCAGTAACGGCCTGATGATTGCGGAGCACCTGCACCTCCTTCACTACCCTACCCGACAGATTGTTGGTAGCCAATGCGTACCGGTCTCCCATTAAGTCCATTCCTTCAATATACAGTTTGCTAATGGCTTTATTTTCAAATTTGATTCGTCCCGATGGTAAGACTTCCAAGCCGGGCATTTTCGCTAATATATCTGCAATACTTCTATCTTGGGGCATTCTAAATCCGCTGACTGTATAGATCAATGTATCTTTCCTCTCCCGGATACGATTCGATAAGATCTTTACTTCCTTTATTTTAAATTCTTTGGGTTCCAAACGATAAATTCCATTGTCTTTGAAATTTTCAACCGGTATAATTACCCCCTCATACCCCATATAATTTATAGATATAAAACCTATCGTCTCTTTGGTTTGAAGAACAAAAGCCCCTTCTTTATTCGTATATGTATAGTTAACAATTGCCTGATTGTTATTTAATGCAGATACCGATGCATCTTCTACCATTTTTCCGCTTTTACCGTCGGTCACCGTACCTCGAAAAGATAGCTGGGAGTACACATATCCATTACCCACAACAAAAATAAAAAGAAAAACAGCTAATCGCATACGATCTTTTTTTAATATTCCAGAAGTACCGGTTTCTTTTCTTTATACACTAACGGTTTCCCGTCGGGGCCGAATCCTGCGCCGGAGTCAATACCAAATTGCTTTAAATATTCAACCGGATCCTTGTTATTCCTTCTTTTCATTTGGTTCAATTCCTTCCAGGTACATTTGATATAATTACGTTTTGGAAAATGGACAGCTTCATTCCCTCCGTTTTCGATTTCAATACATTCAAAAAGGAAATCTCCCTTTGAATCTTTCGCATACAATATAAGGCCGGGCAATCCGCACAATTTCCATGGCCCATCATTTATAGGAATAGCAGGAGTGAACCACACATCCCAAGTCCTCCCCCGATAGTGGGTTTGCGCTTTCTGACAATTATATCCAACGATTAAAGTATCCTGGGATATTATATCCCATTCAGGCTTCTCAAACGTTTCTTCGTATATGAAATCTTTAAAAACTTTATCTGTATATGTCAATTTCCCCTTTTGCGGATAATTTTTATAAACGGTATAGTAATCATGGCTACGAGGATAAGGTACACGCTCCAAGGCATTCATCACATCTTGGAAACTTCCCCCATTAGATAGTATGCTATCACTGACTTCTCGTCTTTTTGTTTCCCATAAACTATAGAATTTAGAAATATGACTCCCTACATCCAGTATTTTTTCATCTTGACTTTGTCTTTTGGAAATTTCGTAACGCTTAAATTCAGCAGCATAATGAACGCGCAATTTCACGCTATCAATATTTTGCGCACTTCCCTGAAAAACAAAGAATAGCAATATGCCTGAATAGATCTTCCTCATAACATAAGAACTGATAAAATTAAGAATATACAATCATAAAAAACTTGGTTAAAAAACTTCTGAAAATCTCTTAACCAAGATAAAGCTAAGTACGTATCAGTCTGGAAGGGGAGAATCTTGGGGAGATTCTTCGGTACAATCTATATCACTCCAATAATCCAAGAGAGCACACGCAAGTTCTACACTCGATCCAGAAGGAATCTGATGTACTGTTCCACAGTCTGTTACAACATACTGTGGCATCATTACAGCAGCTACACCACCAACAGCTGTAAATACAATGATAGTTACAAATAAAATAATTTTTTTCATGGTTTTAAAATTTATAAGACAAAAAATATATTTCAATCTCATAGAATCATCAATGCTTTCCATGAATCATTCAAAATTAAATAATAAAAATGAAATTAAAAGGATTTGGATATATATTTTTCCCTGTCTTGTGCGCTTTCTTAGTTCTCAAAAACATAATTATCTAATAATGAACATTTTATTATTCGCAAAAAAGTCAATAAAAGTGGGAGTACAAGTATCCGGACAGGGAGGCTACCCTATCGGTTATGACATATTCGAGGGAAACATCTATGAAGGCTATACCCTTATTCCCATGCCACACCGCTTTGAAAAACAATTTCAAATACAGGAAGTTACAGCATATTGAAAGGGCTTTCCGTATATCCAAAACAAACCTGTAAATAAGACTGGTATACCATAGGCTCAAAAGCGGGTAACAGCAACCATTGAGCAAATAAGCAAAATGTATGAAATACTTATTCCTGATGAAAACGGAAAAACAAAATCTTTTAAACCCGGAAATAACCCGATACAACAGAAAATTGAAGAGATTATTCGACAATATTAAATTTAGGCGCCTCGTGCACAAAACAGAAATCGAGTAGGAGAAACGGGATTATTTCCCGTTTCGTCCTCTCACACCACCGTACATGCGGTTCAGTCTAGTAGCTTTAATGCGTCTATATTTGACACTGTGATCAACAAGTTGGAAGTTGAAGACAAGCCATATAAATTAATCAACTTGTATGAAGACAATTTTAATCCTGCATTCAGCAAAGAAGAACTGGCTTTATTCTCTAAGGGTGAAACCAATTATGAATTGACAAAACCACGTGGCATAATCTTGAACACACTTGTTCGGTAACAAATGAATGCAGAACTGAGTTTCTCAATAAGGTAAAAAATATAATCTAAATTAAATTTGTACTAAGAGCTTGTTTAAATTTTATTCAGTAGTAATCTTATGGCAGCAATTTTGACCATT
>JAIRKY010000014.1 GCA_031259755.1 Mediterranea sp. (in: CFB group bacteria)
TAATACCATCTTCCGTCGGAATATTTCCCACCTTATTTTTATTATAAGCGCCGTTCAGCCCAATGTTATAAGTAAAGTCTTTACCGATCCGGTCGTTCCAGGTCAACGCCAGTTCAACGCCGGTATTTTTTTACACTGCCACCGTTGATGAAAGGCGCTCCTGCTCCTACCGTAGCCAGGATAGGCGCTTGCACCAGCCAGTCTTTGGTTTCCTTGATATAGAAATCGAGGTTCACACCCAACCGGTTGTTAAGCAAACGGGCATCCAGTCCGACGTTGGTTTGCTCGGAGGTTTCCCATGTTACGTTCTCATTGGCCAGCCGGTTCGGGTAGGCGCCCCAATTGTTTGACAACTGGCTGGCCGCGTCGGCGTCGCTATATCCGCTGCCGAACAGGTAGTGTGTATTATCACTTTTCATCGGAGCCAGATACTGGTAGGCGGGAATATTCTGATTGCCCACCTGTCCCCAGCTAACACGCAGCTTCAGGAAGTCGAGCCAGGACCGTGTCTTCTCCATGAACGCTTCGTTGGTTACGGTCCAACCGGCTGAAACGGAAGGGAAGTAGCCGAAGCGATTGCCGGCGGCAAAACTGGAAGATCCGTCGGCGCGCAACGTAGCATTGATCATATAGGTTTCTTTCCAGTTCCAACCTAAACGGCCGAAGTAAGAGAGACTGCGGCCTTCACCATGCGGACTGCCCGATGCGCTTAACCCTTCGGTACTGGAAGAAGCGGTGCCATTACTGATGTAAGCGTAATACCAAGTGTCGAAGCCTTCTTTCAAACTACCGTTTCCGGCTCCCAGGTAAGTGCCTTCGTAACGATAAGCCTCCATACCCAGCAATGCGTTGAAGGCATGGTCTTTCATTGTCCAATCGTAGGTAGCCGTGTTCGTCCAGGTCATGCCCAAGCCGCGATTCATATTCTGGGATACGGTCGTACGGGTATCGTTGTAACTATAAATACTGAAATGATAAAGCGGAGTAAAACTGCGGTACTCGCTTGAATTGTAGACGGCGCCGAATACGGTGCGCAGTTTCAGGTTCTTGGCCGGTTCGATCTCAGCATAGAGGTTACCGCTGAATGTCGCCGCCTTGTCTTCGTTGTTGGTGTTGGTCATCATAAGACCGTAGGGGTTGCCGTCGGCGTTGTACCAATTGCTTCCGCTGTCGCTCGTATCGTTGTACGGAGAGTCGTACGTGTTGTTGTTGCTATAGACAGGAGCGAGGGGCGACGTTCCGAAAGCGCCTCTCAATGTGTTGTTATACTGGTTGCCGACACTGATACCCTTGTTCTTCTTATAAACAAAACTCACCTGCTCGCCGACTTTCAGGAAACCGTTGAACAGCTTGTGTTCGGAATTGACGCGGAAATTATAACGTTCGTAGTTGGAAACATCGGGACCGCCTACGATACCCTCCTGATTCACATAACCCAGTGAGATGGCGTAAGTAGAAGTAGCCGATCCGCCGGTAACACCCAGCGTATAGCTTTCTGTCGTGGCGTTGTCTGCAAACATCGTACCTATCCAGTCGGTGTCATAAACGTTACCGTTCGCATCATAAATAGGAAGAGCGCTCCAGTTGTAAGCCGCGTTGCCGGTATTCAATGCCTGTTCGTCCATGATAGCCATATACTGGGTCGCATTCAGCATCTTAGCCTTACGGGCTACATTCTGCACACCGTAGTACGCATCGAATGAGACTTGCGCGTGGCCTTCCTTGCCGCTTTTCGTCGTAATAAGCACTACGCCATTGGCAGCCTGCGCACCGTAGATCGCGGCGGAAGCCGCGTCTTTCAATACGTCGATGCTCTCGATATCAGCAGGATTCAATGTAGAGATATCGCCACCCACACCATCGATCAGGTAGAGCGGACTGGCGTTTCCCACCGTACCCAGACCGCGGATGCTCACCTTCATGTCACTACCCGGCTGCCCCGAAGTAGAAGCGATACTCACACCCGGGGTCTGTCCCTGCATGGCCTGCAAGGGATTCGTCGTGTTCAGCTTGGCGATGTTCTCACCTTTCACCTGAACCGTGGCGCCGGTCACCAGTTTCTTTTTCTGCACACCGTAACCAACAACCACTACCTCATCGAGTATCTCGCTATCTTCCGATAAGCTCACATTCAGTGTCGTCTGGTTCATAATCGTAAATTCTTGTGGTTTATAGCCGATATACGAAAAGACGAGTGTCTGTCCGTTAGAAACGTTTATCGAATATCTACCTTCCAAATCGGTAATTGTCCCAATAGATGTTCCCTTTACCAGGACGCTGACCCCGATCAATCGTTCTGCATCGGCACTCGAAGTCACAATGCCTGATATAGATCTGTCTTGAGAAGGATTTGCTCTTGATGTCATTGCCGGGAACAGCAAAAACATGAGCAATGCCATACTGCATAAACGATGGTTTATGCTTTTTCTGAAAGATGTCTTTCTCATCTATAAATAATTTAATGGTTAATATTATTAGAGATTTTAACTCCAGTTTTGCAAAACTACTGATAATCAGTAAAGAACAGCCTGAAATATGTTATACGGAAGTGATATATCGGTTAATCATCTCTTTATAAATGTTATCAATAAGTATGTTAAATGTTAACTGCCGCCCGATCGTTCAGTATATTGCTGAAAATCCGCACCGGAATATTTTGCGGTTCTATTTGAAGGCGTTAAATTTATGGCGTATTGAACAATCGTTTAAGACATATAACTAAATCCTCATGAAGCATTTCGTACTCATACTATCAGGCATCTGTCAGTTTACACACCTTTTCGCTACAGATAACATTGCGTTCAAACATCTGGGAAGCAAGGAAGGGCTATCCCATAATCAGGTCACTCATATCACTAAAGACTCTCAGGGGTTTATGTGGTTTTCCACCTATTCCGGGCTAAACAGGTATGACGGTTATCATTTCAAGATATTCACCCGGGATAGTAAAAATCCTCATTCGTTACCAGATAATTTCGTTGACCATGTACAAGAGGATGCGGAAGGAAGGCTTTGGGTACATACCAGCTTGGCGGGATATATATACTATGACCCGAAGAAAGAGGCTTTCCATGCAGCGGAAGCATTGCTTCAAGATAGATTCGGAATAAAAGAAACACCCAGCCGCATCTATATCGACAGCAACAAGAACTTCTGGTGTTATGCCGATTCGGTAGGCACTTATCAATATGACTTCGCCAAAAAGCAACAGACATTTTATCCGGCGGAACAGAAAGACAGGTTACATCGGGGAGTAGTATCCCACCTGACCGAAGATAAGAACGGAATTATACAGATATACAACAACGGACTCATAGAATGTCTTGACCGCCATTCCGATCAGGTACTGTTCCGCAATGACCGCCTCACGTTAAATCCGGGGAAACGATATTCCCAATACACCGTATTCGTAGATGCGGATGGGGATTATTGGATATATACAAAAGAATATACCGGATTGTGGATATACTACACGAAAGAAGGCAAGTGGGAATATGTCGATACACAGCCCGATTCCCCATACGCGCTATCCGGCAACATTATCTGCGACATCATACAGGACGCGAAAGGCCAGCTATGGTTAGCCACAGACCACGGAGGGGTTAACCTTATTAATAAGGAGCGACATACGATCGACTACATTACAAACGATCCGTTCGACAGCAGAAGCGTCATCCAAAACAGTATTAACTGCCTGTATTGTGACAACAACGATATTATCTGGGTGGGTACCTATAAGAGGGGAATTTCATACCATAACGAAAGCATTTTTAAATTCAAAGCCGACCCGCTTCCCTATTTCAACCATATTCATAATTTCACTGCCGACGTGAACGTTATCGTAGAAGACAAACGCTCCAATCTGTGGTTAGGAACCAACACCAGCGGGATCATCCGCATGAACCGCGACACGAAAGAATACCGGATCTATCAGCATACCGCCGACAAACATTCACTATCCGGCAACGTCATCGTATCCATATTGGCGACAAGTGACGGCAGGATATGGGTGGGAACGTTCCTGGAAGGGCTGAACGTATTCGACGGGAACATATTCACCCGTTACCAACATGAACCGGACAATCCCAACTCTCTTTCCAACAATAGCGTCTGGGCGCTGGCCGAAGGCGAGGACGGAACGATCTGGATAGGAACGCTGGGCGGCGGTTTACAGCGTTTAGACCCACACACCGGCACATTCACTAATTGCTGGGAACCGGGTTCCGAGTTCGCAGTCGACTACATATCTTCTATCTGTACCGGGCGGGATAAGAACCTGTATATCGGCACGGCCAACGGGCTGACAGTCTTCTCGCCATCCACAGGGAAAATGGAGAAACGATGGGGAAACAAGAGAGGTACGGCACGCTTCTCGCACCAGAACATCAACATCGTATACGAGGACAGCCGCGGCTTACTTTGGATAGCCACTCAGGAAGGGCTGAACATTTACGACCGGAAACGGGACGAGATCATCATACCGAATGACGAACTCATGTTTACATACGAGACCATACACGCTATCATAGAAGATAACAGCAAGAACATCTGGATCACCACCACCCGCGGAATAACAAACATGATCGTGAACGTAAACCCTAAGAACGGGGTATATACCTATTCCTCGAACCGCTACAATGAAATGGACGGCCTGCAGAGACAGACATTCAATATGCGCTCCATTGCCAGAACATCCCGGGGGGAGATCATTGCCGGCGGTATTCACGGGCTTAGTTTCTTCGAACCGGAGCATCTGCAATACAACGACATTGTCCCCAGAGTGGTGTTTACCGGTATCCAGCTTTTCAATCAAGAGGTAAAGATCGACTCGGTCTACAACAATAACCGTATCTTGACGAAGGCTCTGAACCAAACGGAAAAAGTAGAACTGGAATACAGCCAGAACATGTTTTCCATCTCTTTCTCGTCGATGGACTACATATTACCCGAGAAAACAAAATACATGTATATGCTGGAAGGATTCAATCCTAACTGGCTCGCAGCCGATGCGAACAAGGTTGCATATACCAATCTGGCGCCCGGCAAATACACGCTAAAAGTAAAGGCCATAAACAGTGACGGATTCGGTAACGACGAAGCATCCGAACTGCAAATCGTCATTTGCCCGCCCTTCTGGGCTTCCCCGTTGGCATACTTGATGTATCTTTTACTTGTCGTCAGTATCTTACTGCTGGTGCGCAGGCAACTGCTGCGCAGTGAACGGGGCAAATACCAATTGGCGAAGATTGAACAGGAAGCGCAACAAAAGCATGAGATAGACGACATGAAGCTACGCTTCTTTACTAATATCAGCCATGAACTGCGCACGCCGCTTACGCTGATCATCTCACCGTTGGAGAGTGTGATCAAAACGATTAGCGACAGAGAGCAAAAGCAGAAACTCGAAATGGTGCACAGAAATGCCATCCGCCTGCTCAATATGGTAAATCAGCTACTTGACTTCCGCAAGAGCGACGTCAAAGGTCACCAGTTGAACTACTCGCAGGGAGATATTATCGAGTTCATCCGGAACATCAGTACTTCATTCACCGAGTTTTCGGAAAAGAAGAACGTGCACCTGACTTTCTTTTCCGGCATAAAAGAATTATCCGTCATATTCGACGAAGACAAAATAGGGAAGATCATGATGAACCTGCTGTCCAACGCATTTAAATTCACCCCCATCGGCGGACGCGTCGATGTTGAACTCACACTGCCGCCTGTCACCGACGGACAACAGGAAAGACTGGAGATCAAGATATCGGATACGGGCATAGGCATCAAGGATGAAGACAAGGAACGGATCTTTGAAAGATTCTACCAGGTGCAACACAAAGACTACAACAAGTTCGGAGGAAGCGGGGTCGGGCTTCATTTGGCCAAAGAGTTCGTCACCCTTCACAAGGGAACGATAGGTGTGGTCGATAATATCGGGCAGGGAAGCGTTTTCATCGTCACCCTGCCGGTGATCCGTACTCCGGACGGGAAAGTTACATATACCCCACAGGGATCGGAAAGCAAGGGAGGCCTGATTGCTGAAGTTATGGATAAGGAGCTGGGAAATGAAGAACGCAGGGAAGATAAGCGGCCGATGATCCTGATCGTAGATGACAGCGACGACTTCCGCCTTTTCATGAAAGACAGCCTGAGATCCGAATACCATGTCAAGGAAGCTGCCGACGGCGCAAAAGCGTGGGAAATTATACCGGCCTTGCAACCGGACATCATCGTAAGCGACGTCATGATGCCCGAAATGGATGGCATAGAACTGGCAAAACGGCTTAAAAGCGATATAAGGACGTCCCACATCCCACTCATTCTATTGACTGCCCGCTCCGCGGAGGAGCAGGAGCTGAAAGGTCTGGACAGCGGGGCTGACGATTATATTACCAAGCCTTTCAACTTTGATATCCTGTCATTACGTATTAAGAGATTGCTGCAACTGCGGCAAAAAAGACAAGAGCGTTTCAACGGAAAACTGGAAGTGAACCCAAGTGAGATCACGGTCACCTCACTGGACGAAAAACTGATACGGAAGGCTATCCAATATGTGGAAAGCAACATCAGCCGTAGCGAATTGTCTGTCGAAGAATTAAGCCGGGAGCTTGGAATGAGCCGTGTGCACTTATACAAGAAATTGATTTCCATTACAGGAAAATCTCCGATCGAGTTCATCCGCATCATTCGCCTGAAACGGGCGGCTCAATTATTGCGCGAGAGCCAGCGGAATGTTTCCGAGATTGCTTATCAGGTGGGATTCAACAACCCCAAATGTTTCAGTAAATACTTCAAAGAAGAATTTGGGGTACTGCCCTCCGTATATCAGGGAAAAGGGGAGACATTTATATCTGTTTCATAACCTTGCTATATTGATTTTTTAACGCCGTATATATAGAGGTTGCTCCCGATCTCGTATTCAAACCAATCGAACCAGGCTTTCGTACCGGTTTGCTTTCCTCCGGATGAGGCATACATACCAATCATCACGCCGGTAAATCCTCCCGCAACTTCAGTGCTCAGATAGCGGGTATCCATGTTTCCCAGTTTTTTGTAATTGCCTGTTCCGGCTTCTTTGTAATAGAATGTATAGTATAAGGGCGCGCCCTCTATTCTCAGTTCTACATCATGACTGTTTATCGGTTGCTCAAAAGCGATATAGTCGATGCTTCCGGCTCGTACCCGTAGTTGGATACTGTTTTGATTACCGTTCTTCCTTAATCGCAGGTCATAATGATGGGTATTGTTTTGAATCAGTGTCAATCCGGCTTCATCGGTTTTTCCTTTCGGTTGGAAAGCCAGGGCGGCCGCGGCCGTAAACTCATGTTCGGTTTGTCTGCGCCCAAGGAAAGATACGGATTCGGTTTCGTCCAGCGTATAAGGAGTCGCTTTGATCATCAACTGGCCTTTCTTTTCTTTCAGTGAGTAGTTCTCACGGATCGGGTTACGCAAGTATTGCCATTCAAAGCCCAATGTATCGACATCAAACTCCGTACGCGCAGGTTTTGATACAAAAGGTTTCAGTGGCAAAGTGGGGACGTCCATCATCAGGTCTACGGTTCCGTTGCCATTGATTTGCGGCCAGCCGTTCTTAGGCCAGTCAACCGGAGCGAGGAACGTTTCCCGTCCGAGGATATGATAGTAGCTATATGCTTGAGTGACACGGAATCCGAGGAACACCGCCCACCAGGAGCCGTCCGTAGCCTGTACCAGATCGGCATGTCCGACGCCTTGTATCGGATTGCCCTGTCCGAGATGGTTGCAATGGGTCAGGATCGGATTTGACGGACACGACTCGTAAGGGCCGTAAATATGGCGACTGCGGGCGATCGTCACGCTATGGGCGTATTCCGTTCCACCTTCGCCTATCATAAGGTAATAGTATCCGTCTTTCTTGTAAATGTGTGGGGCTTCGGGGAACCGTGCGCCAACGCCTCCCCAGACCATGCGTTCATCAGAGAGGAGCCGGCCTGTTTTGATATCGAACTCGGTTACACGGATCGCATCGCCTTGGGTAACGAAATAGGTTTTGCCGTCCTCGTCCCAGAAGATATCGGGGTCTATGCTGTTGATCTTTACATGGACAGGTTCGCTCCACAGCCCGGCAGGGTGGGTGGCCGTACAATAGAAGTTCCCGCCATGGCTCACGTTAGTGCAAACAACGTAGAACAACCCATCGTGATAGCGCAAAGACGGAGCGAACAACCCGTCCGAAGCATTCGCCTGATGCAAGGGCAATTGGGAGTCGCGGGTCAGGCAATGCCCGATCTGTTGCCAATTGATCAAATCCCGGCTATGATAAATGGGTAATCCCGGGAAATATTCAAAAGAAGAAGTCACCAAGTAATAATCGTCACCTACCCGGCAAATACTGGGGTCGGGATTGAAACCTTTAATAACAGGATTGATATATCCGGTTTGGGCGATCCCTACGAAAGCGACTGCTATGAACAGTACGCCGAGAATAAACTTTCTCATTTTATTTAATAGTAGTTAGAAGTACAACTTCACCCCCACCCTCTCCAAACCAAAGGGGAGAGGGAGTTAGGAGTTGGAAGATGCTCCAAAGATACGGGATTTACCGATGCGGGAAGGTATCGAAATGTTTAATCTAAGGGGATGATTTGTTAAAAGAGGAGAAACTTTCTTACCTCTCCTAACTCCCAACCAGGGCAAATGCATTGTAAAACACCTGTTCTCTGTTGCGGAAAAGACGGGAGGTCTTCCTCCTTTTTTTATCTTGCGCTTAAAATTCGAAACTCTGCGTTGATTCCGCGTAACTCTGCGGTTCAAACGCGTTGGTGTTTTCACCCAAACGCCCAACGCAAAAATCGAAGAGGTTAACGCGAAAGTTGAAAAGCTACCTGTAAAATTTATGATTCGTTTTATTCTCAATCATAACTCAACGTAATATTCAAATAAGTCGTTGACTTATTGAATTATTACGTCGAGATATTGAAATATTACGTTGAGTTATTCTTCTATTTTTTTGACGTTCTGTTCCACTTCTTCCAGCGTCCTTGTCGCCCGTATCTACCCTTCTTTCCTTTTCGCCGCCTTTTCGGTTTTGTTGGTGTAGGTATAGCCGTTTAACTTCCTTTTCGTCCAGCCCGCAAGTGAAACATTTGTTTCCCAGTGTGCTGACAGCTTGATTATCTATACAATCGCTCTTTTATCCTGAAACTTTTAATAATCTTCAATGAAGACCTTC
>JAIRKY010000015.1 GCA_031259755.1 Mediterranea sp. (in: CFB group bacteria)
GCATGGTGGGCATTAAGGGACACCGATCGGTGGGCGGCTTCCGCGCATCGCTCTACAACGCTTGTCCCAAGTCGAGCGTCGAAGCCATAGTGAAGTGCATGCAGGAATTTGAAGAAAAGTAATCGGTTAATGAATCATATTTAAAATCAAGCATCATAATAATATTCATATCATCTTCATGTTGGTGAAGATAGATATAGAATTGTTCTTGATGATTTGTTTGTTATTCTTGATTTTTCTATAATAGAAGATGTAACCACCACCAATGGCAGCAATTATTATTCCTACAATGATTTCTATAGTCCATTTTGCATCATCCATAATTCTTGCTTTTGAATATATCTACAAATTTAGATAATTTTTTGCAGAATATATAATCTTTTATCAAATAGAATAAAAAGTCCTCTTCACGATTGAGGAGGACTTTTAGAGAACTTTTTAATTTGGTGTAATCTGGTATATAGATGCCTATAATAATATGAAAAATTTGATCTTAAAAAGATGGCTCATCATTCTTGTCCTTATTTCGTGCTCCAGTATATATGTTTGCGCTCAAAATTATATTGATGAGACATTTATGATGGCTTGAAAAAACAGGTAACGGAACGCTAAGCCAAGTTGTGACTTGAACGCCGTTGCAACGAAGTCATTTTATTTTCCCAATCTTGGCATTCCTGCAGCCGCATTCATTGCGAATATCCCTTTCCGCTTAGAGCGTATGTCTTCGATCAGATAAAATGCTTTCGGGTCAAAATCATCAATAATTGTAACTACTTTTTGCTGTACTTTACGAGAAATGACCGTTTCGATGATATCTACTTCGGAAACCGCTCCTTCTCCTCTGATCAGGGTAGATCCCAATCCATTCTTGTTTAATAGCCGTGTCAGTTCCGTACCGTTTTTCTTGGTATAAATCCGGAACAACTGGAAACCAAAAGCGATCTTATTCTCAACCAGGATGCCCACATAGTTTCCAGTTGCATAACCACCGGCGTATGCCAGATAGGCGATAATGCTATTGGCATTTCAATAGAGACTATGTATAAGACTTTAGGTTATAGCTCTAAAGGTCAGGCTTGTTAAAAAACAATCGAGATTTTAAAGCAGGACGCAGATTTTTATTACCCTTGGCACCTTAAGAGTGAAGAAGATGAGTATTCCGCCTACATAAACAGGGAGCCATTCTTCAACATACCCAGACTCGGTTTTGATAAGTCCAAAACTGCTAAAATCAATAAAATTGAAAACAACTTGTATTTATCTGATATACAATATATAACGATTGTTTTTTTATTGAATGTGTTTGAGTCCGATTTCAGTGTTTTTTTGAAAATGCGGACACGGAAACTTGCTAATTTCCTTATTTATTGTACTTTTGCGAATATTAAAATTTTCCACTTATGGCACAGACCAATTTTTGTATCGGCAAATCTGTTAATAGTGTAGGAGAATCAGAGATAAGTTTACGGCTATATGTTTCTCGGGATGTTCGTATCCGGATAGGTTCCGATATTTGGGTTGACCGCAAACGTTGAGGAAGAAGAGATTCAAAGACCGCTTTATGAAGTCGCCTCCTCGCACATGGCAAAGCGTAGCTTTATTGGAAATATCTATAAGAAAGTAAAAGGCCCCAATTTAATTGGAGCATTGAGCGGACATAAAGAAAGGAAGCAAAGCTTTCGCCCGATATAGAACCATTGACGATGAGATGAAGAAAGAGTTAATCGGTATGTTGGAATAAAAGACGACCTTTGTCCTAAATATCAGAATTTTATGATTGATAAAGACCAAGTAGAAGAATTACTGAAAGATATTGAGAACGAACGTGTTGAGCGGACTATTTCAACAAAAGACACCGATAAGTTTGCTAAAGCCATTTGTGCTTTCGCCAATGACTTATCCAATAAAAAATTACCCGGCTATCTTATGGTTGGAGTACATGACGATGGTTCTTTGAACGGATTAAAAGTTACCGATGAACTATTGAGAAACCTTGCCGGACTTCGTGCCGATGGAAATATACAGCCAAAACCAGCCTTAATGGTTGAGAAAGTTTCTTTTCCCGAAGGCGATGTTGCCGTTGTTGAAGTTCAACCAAGCAAGAACACGCCCGTAAGATATAAAGGAACGATTTATATTCGCATTGGAGCAAGAAAAGGAGAAGCCAATGAAGAGGAAGAACGGATACTTCGTGAGAAGAGTGAAGTAAAATCGCCTACGTTTGATACAACTCCCTGTTTGCATAGCAGTATTGATGACTTGGATTTGGACTTATTTAGAACAGAATACCTTCCTAAATTTGTAAAAGCAAGTGTTCTGAAAAATGACAAACGAGGAATCAAACAACAGCTGGCTTCGTTACAATTATTTGATTTAACACATGATTGTCCGACTGTTGCCGGTGTTTTGTTGATAGGGAAAGAGCCGAAACATATTCTTTTTGGTTCGTATATCCAATATGTGCAATTCGCAGGGAAGAACCGTGCTTCCAAAGTCTTGAACGAGAGACAATTTTCGGGCGACTTACTCACTATGCTGAAAGAATTGGATTATTTCATTAAATATACAATTCAAAAACAACGACCTGTATTTGTTTCCGTTTTGCGGGAAGAAATGAGAATCAATTACCCATACGAAGCTATTCGAGAATTGGCAATGAACCTCGTTATGCATCGCAATTATCAGACGAATGCTCCGGCGAAATTTTACGAATATTCCGACAGAATAGAAATGGATAACCCCGGGAATCTCTATGGGAAAGTTCATCCCGATAATTTTCCCGATGAAAATGACTACCGTAATCCTGTTATAGCCGTTGCAATGAAGACGCTTGGCTACGTTAATCAGTTTGGTAGAGGTATTGAAACCGTTCAAGAGGAACTGAAAGCGAATAAAAACGATTTAGCTGTATTTAAGTTCGATGATATTACGACTTTCAAAGTGACTGTTATGAGTGCCGACCCTATAGAAAAGGATGGTGCAGAAAGTGGTATAGATAATGGTGCAGATAAAACTGAAATAGAACGAAGAGCAAAAAACAATGTCGGAGATGAGTCGGAGAAGTGTCGGAGAAGTATCGGAGAAGTGTCGGAGAAAAATGTCGGAGAAAAATTAACGAATAGACAAAAAGAAATTCTAAAGCATATTGAACAAAACAATGTAATTTCAGCAAAAGAAATCTCTACTTTATTGCAGATTGCGGATAGAACAGTTGAAAGAGAGATACAAAAATTAAAGAAAACAGGTATTCTTGAGCGTATTGGCGGAAACAGAGGCGGATATTGGAAAATAAACTAAGTGTAAGGTCAATGGATTACCGGAAAATAAACAGCCATATTATTTTGCTCTCGATAGTTCTTCTTTTCGGTTTTGCCGGTATAGGTATAACCGTTGGCGATGGGGCTGTCCGTGTCCCATTTCCCGCCGTCGCCGTAGCGGAGCGCCGCCAGCCGCTTGACCTCCCTTTCGTCTAATCCGCGGGTGAAACATTTGTTTCCCAGCGTAAACAGGAACAGGTTGTAACTGCCCGGAGATTCTCGACAAAAATGCTATCTTTGAGCGAAATTAAGATTTAATACAAAAATAAAGTGATCTCTGTAGAACAATTAAAGGTAGAATTTAACGCTACTCCGCTCTTTGATAATGTGTCGTATGTGATAAACAAAAAGGACCGTATTGCCTTGGTCGGCAAGAATGGGGCCGGAAAATCTACTATGCTTAAAATATTGGCCGGGTTGCAGATGCCAACCTCAGGTAATATATCCATACCTCGTGATGTTACGGTTGGTTACCTGCCGCAGGTCATGATTCTGACGGATAACCGGACGGTGATGCAGGAGGCTGAACGGGCTTTTGAACACATTTTTGAGTTGCAAGCCGGCCTTGAAAAGATGAATGTCGAATTGGCGGAGCGTACTGACTACGATTCGGAAGAATACCATAGGTTGATAGACCGCTTTACCAGTGAGAATGAACGTTTCCTGATGATAGGAGGCGCCAACTTCCGGGCAGAGATAGAACGTACATTGATGGGGTTGGGCTTCGTTCGTGAAGATTTCAATCGTCCGACTTCCGAGTTCAGTGGCGGATGGCGTATGCGCATCGAGTTGGCCAAACTCCTGCTTCGCCGTCCTGACGTATTGCTGCTCGATGAGCCGACGAACCACCTGGATATTGAATCCATTCAATGGCTGGAGAATTTTCTGGCTACCCGCGCCAATGCCGTGATACTTGTCAGCCACGACCGCGCCTTTATCAATAACGTAACGACCCGTACCATTGAGATATCCTGCGGGAAGATCTATGACTATCGTGTGGGTTATGACCGGTTTGTCGAACTGCGAAAGGAACGTCGTGAACAACAACTTCGCGCGTACGAGAACCAACAGAAACAAATACAGGATACGGAGGACTTTATCGAACGTTTCCGTTATAAGGCTTCGAAAGCCGTACAGGTGCAAAGCCGCGTCAAACAGTTAGAGAAGATAGAACGCATTGAAGTGGACGATGAGGACAATAGCGCATTACGTTTGAAGTTTCCTCCCGCGCTGCGTTCAGGGAGTTACCCCGTGATTTGCGAGGGGGTAGGGAAGAGTTACGGCGCGCGTAGGGTGTTTCATGATGTGAACTTTACCATTAACCGGGGAGAGAAGGTGGCCTTTGTCGGTAAGAATGGTGAAGGTAAATCGACCTTGGTGAAGTGCATCATGAACCAGATTGATTTTGAGGGTAAGCTAACCCTTGGGTACAATGTGCAGATCGGCTATTTTGCCCAAAACCAGGCGCAGATGCTGGATGAAACCCTGACGGTATTCGATACCATCGACCGTGTAGCTGTAGGCGATATCCGTTTGAAGATACGTGATATTCTGGGAGCGTTTATGTTTGGCGGCGAGGCGTCCGATAAGAAAGTGGAAGTGCTGTCGGGCGGCGAACGTACCCGCCTGGCGATGATAAAACTACTACTCGGACCGGTGAATTTCCTTATTCTCGACGAACCGACCAACCACTTGGATATGCGTTCGAAAGACGTGCTGAAAGATGCGATCCGTGATTTCGACGGAACGGTGATTGTGGTCAGCCACGATCGTGAGTTCCTTGATGGCTTGGTTACTAAGGTCTATGAATTTGGCGGCGGACTGGTGAAAGAACACTTGGGAGGTATATACGATTTTCTGCGAAAGAAGAAGATCGAACATTTGAGTGAGCTGAATCTTGCCCCGCCTGCCCGGATAACCTCAGCCCCTGAGGCCTATCTCATCCGGAAAGAACTGAATAAAAAGCAGAAGAAACTGGAAAAACAGGTGGCTGAGTGTGAAGCGACTATCGAAAAAACAGAGTCGGCCATTGCCATACTCGAAGAAAAGATGGTTACTCTTGATGGCGCATCCGACATAGCGCTTTATGAAAAGCACCGGAAACTCAAACAACAACTGGATAAGGCCGTTGAAGAGTGGGAGCGGGTATCGGAGGAACTCGAAAGCATAAACTAAACTTTATTATATGAAACATTATTATTTACCAATCTTTGCATTATGTCTTATGAGTACAGGATGTAACAGTAAAAAGGAGGCTCGGTTAACTCCGGGCATCCAACTCGCGAACCTTGATACAACGGCCCCTCAGGGGACAAGTTTTTACCAATACGCGTCTGGCGGATGGATGAAGGATCACCCGTTGACGGCCGAATATGCCCGTTTCGGTTCTTTCGACCAACTGGCGGAAAACAATCGTGCGCAACTGCGCGGGCTTATCGAAGAATTGGCTTCGGCTTCGTATGAAGCCGGAACAGTAGCCCAAAAGGTAGGCGGCCTCTATACTATCGCTATGGATAGCATGAAGCTGAATGCCGATGGCGCCGCTCCTATCCGGGCGGAGCTGGACAAACTGGCTACTATCGGAGATAAGAAAGAACTGTATCCGATAATGGCCGAAATGCAAACACGGGGCATGACGCCTTTTTTTGCCGTTTATGTCGGCGCCGACGATATGAACAGTTCGATGAACATTGTTCACACTTACCAAAGCGGCCTGGGTATGGGCGAACGCGATTATTACCTGGAACAGGATGATAACACAAAGAATATCCGTACTAAATACGGCGAGCATATCGTAAAGATGTTTTGCCTGGCGGGCTTTGACGAAAGCGCGGCGACGAAAGCCGGGGAAGCCGTCATGAACATTGAGACCCGTTTGGCGAAAGTAGCGCGTTCGCGTGTTGAATTGCGCGATCCTTACGCCAATTATAATAAAATGACCGTTGAGGCCTTGAAGAAAGATTTCGGTTCTTTTGACTGGGACGCCTTTTTTTCAACTCTCGGGCTGAATAACCTGCAAGATCTGAGTGTAGGACAACTTGACGGAATAAAGGAAACCGGCAAGATCATTCAGACCGAATCACTTGCCGATCTGGTTTCCTATTTGCAATGGAATGTTATTTCTGCTTCAGCATCTTACCTGAGTGATGATCTGGTGGCGGAGAATTTTGATTTTAACGGGAAGATCATGTCCGGAAAACAAGAATTACAACCTCGCTGGAAACGCGCAGTCTCGGTTGTCGATGGTTCGTTGGGCGAGGCGGTAGGACAGATGTACGTTGAGAAGTTCTTTCCGGCGGAAGCTAAAGAACGCATGATAACGCTGGTGAAGAATTTGCAGGTTGCACTGGGCGAACGTATCGATGCGCTGGATTGGATGAGTGATGAAACCAAAGTGAAAGCACAGGAAAAACTCTCTATGTTCCATGTGAAGATCGGCTATCCGGACAAATGGAAAGACTATTCATCATTAGAGATCAAGAATGATTCTTACTGGGCAAACATAGAACGCGCTACTATTTTCGAGTTTAACAAAATGCTGGCGAAAGCTGGGAAACCGGTTGACAAAGACGAATGGCTGATGACGCCTCAGACGGTAAATGCTTATTACAATCCGACAACAAACGAAATCTGTTTTCCGGCCGGGATCTTGCAATATCCGTTCTTCGATATGAATGCCGACGATGCGTTTAACTATGGCGCTATTGGTGTAGTGATCGGTCATGAAATGACGCATGGATTCGACGATCAGGGTCGTCAATACGATAAAGAAGGGAACCTGAAAGATTGGTGGACGGAAGAAGATGCCAAGAACTTTGAGGCGCGCGCCGACGTGATGGCTAAATTCTTTGACAACATCGAAGTTGCACCGGGTGTACACGCAAACGGACGCTTCACATTAGGCGAAAATATAGCTGACTACGGTGGCTTGCAAATTTCTTTTCAAGCCTTCAAAACAGCTACGGCCAATACGTTGCCGGAAGACAAACTGGGCTTTACTCCCGAACAACGTTTCTTCTTGGCTTATTCTAATGTCTGGGCAGGTAATATCCGTCCTGAAGAAGTTCTTCGCCGTACGAAAAGCGACCCACATTCATTAGGTAAATGGCGCGTCGACGGAGCGCTTCCGCATATTGCCGCATGGTATGAAGCATTCAGCATCACGGATAAAGATCCGATGTTTGTACCCGTAGCGGAACGGGCGCATATTTGGTGATTTTTAAATTGAAAGATGAAAAGTGTAATTCTCAGTTTTCATCTTTCAATTTTCAATATCATAATTAGGTGTAATAAAACAATATTTTGTAACTTTGGGCATTTTAAAAACTTAATGCACTTTTTTTGATGTCTGAAACTAAAAGAATAAAAACCGCTCTTGTATCCGTTTACCACAAAGAAGGATTGGATGAAATTATAACGAAGCTACATGAGGAAGAAGTAAAGTTTCTGTCAACTGGAGGTACGCGGCAGTTTATTGAATCATTAGGTTTTCCATGTCAAGCGGTGGAAGATCTCACATCATATCCCTCTATATTGGGTGGAAGAGTGAAAACCCTTCATCCGAAAGTCTTTGGAGGAATCCTGTGCCGCCGTTCGAACGAGCAGGACATACAACAAATCGAGAAATACGAAATACCTGAAATAGACCTTGTTATTGTAGACCTTTATCCGTTTGAAGCCACTGTAGCTTCAGGGGCGGATGAGGCGGCCGTCATCGAAAAGATCGATATAGGCGGTATCTCGTTAATACGTGCGGCGGCGAAAAATTATAATGATGTGATCATCGTCGCTTCTCAGCATCAGTACAAACCATTATTGGATATGTTGATGGAGAACGGAGCGGCTTCAACCTTAGAAGAACGCCGTTGGATGGCGAAAGAGGCGTTTGCCGTTTCTTCACACTATGACTCGGCTATTTTCAACTATTTCGATAGCGAAGAAGGTTCGGCTTTCCGTTGCACGGCCAACGACCAGAAAGCGCTCCGCTACGGAGAGAACCCACACCAGAAAGGATATTTCTATGGAAACCTGGAAGGAATGTTCGACCAGATCCACGGAAAAGAAATATCATACAACAATCTGCTTGACATTAACGCGGCAGTTGAACTGATCGACGAATTTGAAGATACGACCTTTGCCGTACTGAAGCATAACAACGCTTGCGGACTGGCTTCCCGCCCAACTGTGCTCGAAGCATGGAAAGACGCGTTGGCGGGTGACCCCGTTTCGGCTTATGGCGGTGTGTTGATCACCAATGCTGTGATCGATAAAGATACGGCGGAAGAGATCAACAAGATCTTCTTTGAAGTGATCATCGCCCCCGATTATGACGTGGCCGCGCTGGAGACACTGGGACAAAAGAAAAATCGTATCATCCTGGTGCGTAAAGAAGCCTATTTGCCTAAGAAACAATTCCGTTCACTGTTGAATGGCGTGCTCGTTCAGGAGAGAGACTTGAATATTGAGACTATCGCTGACCTGAAAGTCGTTACCGGAAAGGAACCGGCTCCGGATGAAATTGAAGATATGTTGTTTGCCAATAAGATCGTGAAAAACAGTAAGTCGAACGCAATCGTACTGGCCAAAGGGAAGCAATTGCTTGCCAGCGGTGTGGGGCAGACATCACGTGTGGATGCATTGAAACAAGCTATCGAGAAAGCAAAATCATTCGATTTCAGCCTGCGAGGAGCGGTTATGGCTTCGGATGCCTTCTTCCCATTTCCCGACTGTGTGGAAATAGCTAACAAGGAAGGTATAACAGCAGTTATTCAGCCGGGGGGATCTGTAAGGGATGATTTGACGATCAACTATTGCAATGAACATGGTGTAGCTATGGTAACGACAGGTATCCGTCATTTTAAGCACTGATAAGTAGTTAGTAACTAAGTTTTTGTCGACTGACTCTACCAACTACTAATCACTAAATTACTAATTACTGAATTACTAACTTCTAACTACTAAATATGGGATTGTTCTCTTTTACACAAGAAATAGCAATGGACCTTGGCACTGCCAATACCATTATCATTACAAATGGTAAGATTGTGGTGGATGAGCCATCGGTCGTTGCCCTTGACCGTCGTACAGACAAGATGATAGCAGTGGGTGAGAAAGCAAAGATGATGCACGAAAAGACCCACGAGAACATACGTACCATCCGTCCGCTTCGCGACGGTGTGATTGCCGACTTTTACGCTTGTGAGCAGATGATGCGCGGTTTGATCAAACGGGTTAACTCGCGCAACCAACTCTTCTCGCCTTCACTTCGCATGGTGATCGGCGTACCTTCGGGAAGTACTGAAGTTGAACTCCGGGCGGTTCGCGATTCGGCCGAACATGCCGGAGGACGTGACGTGTATTTGGTCTTCGAACCAATGGCGGCGGCTATTGGTATTGGTATTGATGTTGAAGCGCCGGAAGGAAACATGATTGTTGATATCGGTGGCGGCTCGACCGAAATTGCCGTGATCTCTCTGGGAGGTATCGTATCGAACAACTCCATCCGCATAGCAGGTGATGACTTGACTGCCGATATTCAGGAATATATGAGCCGTCAGCACAATGTGAAAGTCAGTGAGCGTATGGCGGAGCGTATAAAGATAAATGTAGGCGCTGCATTGACTGAATTAGGTGACGATGCTCCGGAAGACTATATTGTTCATGGCCCTAACCGTATCACTGCGCTTCCGATGGAAGTACCGGTATGCTATCAGGAAGTGGCACACTGCCTGGAGAAATCAATCTCTAAGATCGAAACGGCTATCCTGAGCGCATTGGAGAATACTCCTCCCGAGCTTTACGCGGATATCGTACACAACGGTATCTATCTGGCAGGCGGTGGCGCACTCCTGCGCGGTTTGGACAAACGTTTGACGGACAAGATCAGTATTCCATTCCATATTGCGGAAGATCCGCTTCATGCCGTAGCTAAGGGTACAGGCATCGCGTTGAAAAACGTGGAGCGTTTCTTATTCCTGATGAGGTGATCTGATTGGCACAAACACATGAACTTATGCGGAATTTACTGGATTTTCTTATAAGGTATAATTATTGGTTCCTCTTTATTTTATTGGAAACGCTCTGCATGTTTTTGTTGTTTCGTTTCAACCACTATCAACAAG
The DNA here is from genome assembly GCA_031259755.1 of Mediterranea sp. (in: CFB group bacteria). Taxonomy (GTDB): domain Bacteria; phylum Bacteroidota; class Bacteroidia; order Bacteroidales; family Bacteroidaceae; genus Bacteroides. The sequence continues at coordinate 10,439 of JAIRKY010000015.1, forward strand.
GTGTTTTCTTTACTTCTGCCAATGTAGTGACAGGAAAGGTGTACGAACTATCGGGAGGTGTTTCATCCTATTTTCATTTGAAGTCTACAAACGAGGCGTTGCTGGATCGCAACCTCGCTCTTGAGCAACAAATAATACAAATGGAAAAAGCGCTGAAGGAATATCATACAGATTCGCAGGAAATAATCAGCATCAGGAATACTCCACTGGCCGACTATGAAATATTCAAAGCAAATATCATCAACAACAGCCTGACCAACGCTGATAATTATATTACGATCGATAAAGGAGAGAAAGATGGTATCCGTCCCGAAATGGGAGTAGTAGATGCCAATGGAGTAGTGGGTATTGTTTATATGACTTCCGCCTATTATTCAATTGTGATCTCCCTGTTGAATAGCAAATCGAATATCAGTTGCAAGATATTGGGGTATGACTATTTTGGTTACCTGAAGTGGGAACACGGAGATTCAAAATATGCCTATCTGAAAGATTTGCCCCGTCACGCGCCGATCAGTCTGGGCGATACGGTTGTCACAAGTGGATATTCAACCGTTTTCCCTCCAGGTGTCATGGTCGGAACGGTGGATGATATGTCCGACTCGCACGACGGACTTTCTTACCTGCTGAAAGTAAAACTGGCGACAGATTTCGGAAAAGTGAGTACCGTACGCATTCTTTCGAGGCCGGGACAGCAAGAACGACACGAATTGGAAAAGAAGGCGACGAAGCATGATCATAAGCTATATACATAAGATCTTTTGGTTTGTCGGATTGCTGCTTCTGCAAGTGCTTATCCTGAACAATGTGCATATAGCCGGATATGCGACCCCCTTTCTGTATATCTATTTTATATTACGGCTGGAAGCCGACATATCCAGAAATGAAGCGATGTTATGGGGATTTGCCTTGGGACTGTGCATCGACATCTTTTCGAATACCTCCGGAATGAATGCTGCGGCAACGGTGATGCTGGCCTTTGCCCGCCCGGTATATCTCAGTATGTTCACTCCCCGTGACAATCAGAAAATTGTGCCTTCATTGAAGAACATGGGATTTTTATCCTACGTAAAATATCTTTTAGCGGCTGTATTCACGCATCATATTATGCTGTTTACGATAGCCTTTTTCTCATTCTCAGACATTCATGTATTATTAATAAGAATAGTCAGCAGTACGGTATTGACGGTTATCTGTATGTTCGCTATCGATGAAATAAGGAACTGAGTATGGCTAAGAACTATACGCTCGAAAAACGAAAATTCGTGATCAGTGGTATCGTTATTGTAACGGTACTCGTTTTTTGTCTGCGCTTGTTCGAGCTGCAAATCGTTTCCGAAGACTATAAGAGGAACGCCGACAGTAACGCGTTCCTCAATAAAACACAGTATCCTTCCCGTGGAGCGATGCACGACCGCACAGGTAAGTTGCTGGTATATAATCAGCCTGCTTATGATGTTACTGTGGCGATGATGGAAATTGAGAATCTGGACACACTCGATTTTTGCCGGACGCTGAATATCACTCCCGCCTATTTCAGGAAACGTATGTCCGACATACGCGATAAACGCCAGAACCCGGGATATTCCCGTTATACCCATCAGGTATTTATGACCCAGTTGTCTGCCGAAGAAACCGGAGTATTTCAGGAAAAGCTGTTTAAATTCCCGGGATTCTATATTCAACGCCGTACCATTCGTCAGTACACCTGCAATTCCGCAGCCCATGCCTTAGGCGATATCGCCGAAGTTTCCATGGAAGATATTAAAGCCGACGACTATTACGTACGAGGTGACTATATCGGTAATCAAGGTATTGAGAAATCATACGAGACCTATCTTCGTGGCGAGAAAGGGATAGAGGTTCTCCTCAGAGATGCTCATGGACGTATCCAGGGACACTATATGAACGGAGAGTTTGATAAGAAGCCCGTGCCCGGCAAGAATCTGACGCTAAGCCTTGATATTGAACTGCAAATGCTGGCTGAAGAGCTGATGCAGAATAAACTCGGAAGTATAGTGGCCATTGAACCCGAAACAGGAGAGATACTCTGTTTCGTATCCGCTCCATCTTACAACCTTTCTACAATGGTAGGGCGTCAGCGTGGAGCGAACCATAACCTTCTGGCGCAAGACCCGCTGAAGCCTTTGTTTAACCGCGCGCTGATGTCGGGCACGCCTCCGGGATCTACCTTTAAGACCGCGCAAGGATTGGTTTTCCTGCAGGAAGGCATTGTAGATGTGAATACCACATTCCCTTGCTATGGAAAGAGCGGGTTTGTGGTCGGAGGGCTGAGTGTAGGATGCCATACGCACGGCTCGCCCATTCCGTTCATCCCATCGATCTCAGCCTCTTGCAATTCCTATTATTGCTGGGGGTTTTACCGCATGATCGACAATAAAAAGAAATACGGTTCATCGGCCAACGCCCTTACGGTATGGAAGGATCACATGGTATCCATGGGATTCGGGTATGCGCTTGGCATCGACCTGCCCGGAGAGAAAAGGGGGCTGATACCTAATGCCCAGTATTACGACAGGATACATGGCGAAGGCCGTTGGGGAGCATTGCGTATTATCTCGACGGCAATTGGTCAGGGTGAAGTCCTGCTTACTCCTGTACAAATCGCCAACCTTGCCGCCACGATTGCCAATAGGGGATATTTTATCACTCCGCATATCGTAAAGGCGATCGAAGACTATGAACTGGACAGTATCTATCGTACACCCCGTTATACATCAATAGAAAAGAAGTACTATGAATATATTGTCGAAGGCATGCGCGGCGCTGTCGTCGGAAGCGCTTACGGCGCGACTTGCCGTGGAGCCAACATACCGGGAATTGAAGTTTGCGGTAAGACCGGTACCGCGCAGAACCGGGGGAAAGACCACTCTATCTTTATGGGCTTTGCTCCTATGAACAACCCGAAGATCGCGATCTCCGTCTATGTAGAGAATGGCGGCTTCGGTGCAACTTGGGCAGTACCTATCGGCGCTTTGCTGATAGAGAAATACCTGACCGGGAAAGTCGCTCCCGAACGGGAATACAAGATAGATTATATCAGGAATGCTAATTTAATACCGCATGATCCCCAGAAACGCTAATCTTTGGTGGAAGAGTTTGGACTGGGTGACCATCTGCATATATTTACTGCTTATTGTTGCCGGCTGGTTCAGTGTGTGCGGAGCCAGTTATGACTATGGTGAGAAAGGTTTCTTCGACTTCTCCACCCGTTCCGGCAGGCAGTTCATTTGGATTATCTGCTCTTTTGGCCTTGGGTTTATCCTGTTGATGCTGGAGGACAGTATATACGACATGTTCTCTTACGTCGTCTATATCGGGATGATATTTTTACTTGTTGTCACGATATTCATAGCTCCGGATGTGAAAGGGTCACGCTCGTGGATTCAACTGGGGCCGATCAGTCTGCAACCTGCCGAGTTTGCCAAGTTTGCCACCGCGCTCGCGCTTGCCAAATATATGAACTCCTATACTTTCAGCATGAGAAGGGTCAAATACGTTTTTGTTGTGGGAGTGATCATCCTGCTTCCTATGTTGCTGATCGTTCTTCAAAAGGAAACGGGGTCTGCGTTGGTGTATCTGGCTTTCTTTCTGGTACTCTACCGGGAGGGAATGCCTGGAGTAGTGCTTTTCCTGGGAGTTTGCAGCATCATCTATTTTATTATAGGTATCCGCTTTGATGAAGTAATGATACCCAATACACCGACCTCTGTGGGACAATTTGCCGTACTCTCTATGATTATCCTCTTTGCTACCGGGATGATCTGGGTATACATGCGAAAGTTGAAACCCATCCGTAACATCTTGTTGGTCGGTGTGCCTGTGATACTATTGGCCTACGATCTTTCCCAGTATGTTTCTTTCGATTTGATCCATGTGTTGTGGGGGCTGGGGGCGTTACTCGCGGGCTATTTGATTGTTCTGTCACTAAGTGAACGTCAGTGGAAATACATCTGGATCATTCTCTTCATGTTGGGTTCGGCATTCTTTCTGTATTCCAGTGACTACGTATTCGATAAAGTGCTCGAACCTCACCAACAGGTTCGTATCAAAGTGGTATTGGGTATGGAAGAAGACCTGGCGGGAGCAGGATATAATGTGAACCAGTCCAAGATTGCTATTGGCTCCGGAGGATTAACAGGCAAAGGTTTTTTGAACGGCACCCAAACGAAGTTGAAATATGTGCCCGAACAGGATACCGACTTCATCTTTTGTACGATTGGCGAAGAACAGGGCTTTGCAGGTTCTGTAGCCGTATTGGTTTTGTATCTCATTCTTATCCTGAGGCTGATAACGCTGGCGGAAAGGCAACGCTCTGCTTTTGGGCGTGTTTATGGATACGCCGTACTGAGTGTCTTCTTTTTCCACCTGATTATTAATGTCGGGATGGTACTGGGGTTAACTCCGGTTATTGGCATCCCCTTACCTTTCTTTAGTTATGGTGGTTCATCCTTATGGGGCTTCACCATTCTACTTTTCATCTTTTTACGCATCGATGCCGGAAGAAGCAGAAGGCTTTAGGCTGCACCTTCTCTCCTTTACCTCCTCTTTTCCTTCTCGATCAGTATGCCAATGTCATTTATCCCTTTCAGGTATTTATCCGGCATTTCGTGAACAACTTTGAATGTATATGTTCCGGAGTGTACATGAGCCTGGCCTAAAGATAATGGAGATTGATATAGTCCGGCCCATCCCGAGCCGGTCCACCGGCCGTTTTTATCTGTTAGAGTGAAGTTTAGCTTAAAACTTCTCCACCGTGTCGAATCCGGCATGTTGTGTTGGAGTATGGCGTTGAAATCCTGATAAGGGTAATTTGATTGGTTCCGGATCAGGAAGGTGATTTCGGCATTGCCGGGAACGGAATCTGAAAGGTGAAGATGAAATATGATCGTATCGCTCTTGCCCCATCCCTCCTGCGGGAAATGGTGGTAGGAGTGATATACGATATGGTCCGTACATGAGCACCATAGCATAGCGGTCAGGATCAGACTGATGCTTTTAAATCGTTTCATTCTCCCTGTTTTTCTCTTCCTGCGTTATTGTTTCCCGGCTTGTCATTCTTCTGCGGTCTGTCTCTTTTGCGTTGCTGCCAATTGTCTTGGCGTTGACGTGACTGTTGTTGGTTCTGTTGATTGTATTGTTTCTGTTGTTCTTCACCTTGTGGCTGGCTGCTTTTTTTCTTCTTTTTACGATTTCTGTTATTGTTGCCTTTCCCGATATCTTTATTGCCGCGACGCTTGTCGAAGCGCGTCAGGCTTTCTTGTTCAAGCAAGTCGACTGGCTTCTTGGATACGGGTTTGACTGTTCCTTCCGACAGGCTGTCCGGCTTGAGGCCTTTACGATTCATGCCGATGATCTCGAAGGCGCGCTTACCGCTGATCGTAACCAGATTGGCGGCGAAATTCTTATCAGTAGAATAGGATATCTGGTTACTCAGAATATCTGCCTTGAAGAAGTAGAACGTTCCGTCTTTGGTCTCCAGTTCGATCTCACGCGAAGGCAGGTGTTTTTGCGCTTCCACATAGCAGTTCACTTCATAGTTCAGACAGCACTTCAGCTTCGCGCACTGCCCGGCAAGTTTTTGCGGATTGAGCGAAAAGTCCTGATAGCGCGCCGCGTTGGTTGATACCGAAATAAAGTTTGTCATCCAGGTGGCGCAACACAATTCGCGTCCGCAAGGTCCGATTCCTCCGATGCGTCCGGCTTCCTGGCGCGCTCCGATTTGTTTCATCTCGATTCGCACCATAAAAGTCTCTGCCAGCACTTTGATCAACTGGCGAAAGTCCACACGTTCGTCGGCAATATAGTAGAAGATCGCTTTGGTCCCGTCTCCCTGATACTCTACATCACCAATCTTCATATTCAGATTCAGATTCAGCGCTATCTGGCGGGTGCGGATCATCGTATGGTGTTCTTTGGCTTTTGCTTCGGTATATTTTTCCATGTCTACCGGTTTGGCTTTACGGTAGATACGCCTGATTTCCATCTCCGGTTTCAGATTTGCTTTCTTCATTTGCAGTAGAACAAGGCGTCCGGTGAGTGTAACTACTCCAATGTCATGTCCCGGGCTCGCTTCTACGGCAACTACATCCCCTTTTTCGATAGGGATTTTATTGCTGTTGCGGAAGTAACCTTTTCGGGTGTTCTTGAACTGAACTTCCACCATGTCACTTTCTTCCGCATTGCCGGGTATATCGGCAAGCCAGTCGTAGGTGTTCAGTTTATTATTATGGCGGGAACAGCCTTTGCAACACAAGCCTCCGCTTCCTTTATGCAGTTTATAATCCATTTTATTTAATTAAGAATTAAGCGTTTAAACTTTGTAACGGCCATATTGCCGCTATTGTTTTAGTAGTATGATCATTTTCAGTGAGAAGTCAAAGAAAACCATCTTCGCATTCACGTTTTGTTGTATATGCTTTTCGGCCTCGCTCATTTCGTCCATCAGCCCCATCACGTTCCGCTCATTGATGAAAGGAGCGAATCGTGTGGCGAAATTCTGTTCATCGGGCGTCATATATGTCAGGTTCGGATCGTGCAGGTTGTAGATAAAGTTTTCCCTGACCATACGCTGGCAGTATTCCAGGAAACTCTTCTGGCGTTCCCGTCCTATGCTTGCTACCTGATCGCTCCATTGTTTTATCTCTTTGATCTTGCGTTGATAAGACAGACGCATCAGGCTGACAAACAAGTCAAAGAAGAGCTGCTTTTCTTTGTTTAGATGAATGGCTTCGAGCGCTCTGATGAAGTTGCCGTTTGCCAGATGCGCGATTATCCGGCTTTCTTTCGGCTGTATGCCATAGTTGTTTTCGAGAGTCCCGGCGATACTCTCTTCATCTATTTTCTTCATGTTGAAACGTTGTGCGCGACTGAGTATCGTATCCAGTACCATATCCGGCGTTTCTGAGATCAACAGGAAAACTGTCTTTTCGGGAGGTTCTTCAAGTAGTTTCAATAGTTTGTTGGCACATACCGGATGCATTTTTTCCGGTAACCAAAGGATGACGAATTTATATCCGCCTTCACTCGATTTCAGACTAAGCTTGCGGACAATCTCGTCACTTTCTTTGGCGTAAATGATGGATTGGGAATTTTCCGCGCCCATCTCATTCAACCAATGGTTTAAGCCAAAATAAGGATTATCAATGACAAACCGGCGCCAGGCGGCGATATAGTCATCGCACACATCCTTTTTCCCTTTGCCGCTTACGATCGGAAAAACGAAATGCACATCGGGATGGGCCAGTTTATTGAATTTGATACAGGACGGACAGGCGCCACAGGCATCAGTCTTTCCCCGATTTGTGCAACAGATGAAACGGGCGTATGCGATGGCAAGAGGTATCTTACCAATTCCTTCAGGGCCACAGATCAGTTGCGCATGAGGGATTCTTCCTTCATGTACTTCCTGAATAAGCCTTACTTTGGCTATGCCTTGTCCGATTACATCCCTGAAAAACATACTTAATAGATTATTTTAGCTACATCCCTGATACTGTCTACGGCTGCAATGGAATAGAAGTGAATGCTGGGCGTTTCGTGCGCCATCAGTTCCTTGCATTGGGCAATGCACCATTCCACGCCAACTTGGCGCACTTCTTCATCGTTCTTGCACTTTACAACTTCCTTGGTCAGTTCCTCCGGTAAGTCTATCTTGAATGTTTTCGGGATCATGCTCAGTTGGGCCATCCGTTTGAATGGCTTGATGCCCGGTATGATCGGAATATTGATCCCCGCCTTTTTAGCCTTATCCACGAATTCGAAGTACTTTCGGTTGTCATAAAACATCTGAGTTACAGCATATTCAGCGCCGGCTTCAACTTTCTTCTTCAGCCAAAAGATGTCCGTATCCAGATTGGGCGCTTCCTCATGCTTTTCCGGATAGCAGGCGATCCCATACGAAAATGGCGTCGCTGTGACTTTCATTTCAGATCCGTCAACGAAAATACCCTTGTTGAATTGATTAATTTGTTCTTGCAGATCAATAGCATGCGTATATCCATCCGTTTCGGGTGTAAACGATGACTCGTGCTCCGCCTTGTCGCCCCTGAGTACCAATAGGTCGGTAATCCCCAGAAATTGCAGGTCGAGCAAAACGTATTCTGTTTCTTCCCGTGAGAAACCACTGCACAGGATGTGCGGAACGACGATAATATCGTATTTGTTTTGGATAGCGGCAGCTACGGCGACGGTTCCCGGACGACGACGCAACCTGCTTTGCTGGAACATTCCATTTCCCAGATCCTTGTACACGTACTCACTACAATGCGTAGTGATATTGATATATTGGGGATCGAATTCCCTTAAGTTTTCTATCGTTTCATATATTTTATCGATTCCCGTTCCTTTTATAGGTGGTAGGATCTCGTATGAAAAAGCTGTTTTCTTTGTATTTTGTATCAAATCGATGACTTTCATGCTTGTTGTTTATCTGGATTTATGCAATAAATACGCATATTGAGGCAAAAGTACAAAAAAGCCGGTAAAATCTTAGCGGTATTGCATATTTATCAAGGCAAACGCATGAAATTGTTGTCTTCACAGGATGAAAGGATCTATTCCTCTTCTGCGAGATACTTTCTCAATAAGCTTCAGCTATATAGCCGAGTCTCATAAAACATTTAAATCGAAGAGGTTAACGCGAAAGTTGAAAAGCCACCTGCGAAATTTATGCTTCGTTTTATTCTCATCATAACTCGACGTAATAATTTCATAACTCAACGTAATATGAAATTATTACGTCGAGTTATGAAATTATTACGTTGAGTTATGAAATTATTACGTTGAGTTATTCTTCTATTCTTTTGGCGTTCTGTTCCACTTCTTCCAACGTCCTTGTCGCCCGTGTCTACCCTTCTTTCCTTTTCGCCGCCTTTTCGGTTTTGTTGGTGTAGGTATAGCCGTTTGACTTCCTTTTCGTCCAGCCCGCAAGTGAAACATTTGTTTCCCAGTGTGCTGACAGCTTGATTATCTATACAATCGCTCTTTTATCCTGAAACTTTTAATAATCTTCAATGAAGACCTTC
>JAIRKY010000077.1 GCA_031259755.1 Mediterranea sp. (in: CFB group bacteria)
CTGCGAGGAGTCGGACAAAGATAGGATAACCCGTTTGGTCAGGGAGTGGGAAGGGAAAGAGATTCTTTTTCCTGAGAGCATGGTCTTTACCCGGTATGGGGTTGATACGTTGGACTGTCGTTTGCCTGATCCGGATTATACCATAGTCTCCAATGATGTGGTCTCATCCTGTGGCTGTATATCGGTGGTTTTCCCGAAAGCTCCGGTCTGTCCGGGTAATGATCTGGTCATTACCGCGACCTACATGGTGGAAAAGCCTGAATACTTCAGTAAAGTATTAACGGTATATGCAAATACGAAAACTCCATTGCGATTAACAATAAGAGGGAGCGCTCATTAAATTAACAGGAAAAGGAGTGAACGTGGAGTGTCTCACAAGTACCAACGTTCACTCCGGATCCACCTAAAAAAGAAAGGAAGTAAAGGGCGGAGATAAGAGTAAAAAACGAATAAAGCAAATGATTGCTTTTCTGCTGAAAGGATAGATGCAGATAAAGGTATTATAGTTATAACTTAAAGATTAAAAACAATGGAAAAATATTTATTAAGAGCCGCCTTTGCAGCGGCATTAGGATTGGCCGTTAGTTATACGGTGTATACTTCTCAAAAGGATGAGCCTGTTTTATCTGATGTAGTATTGGATAATATTGAAGCATTAGCGAGTGGAGAAACAACTCTCCTTTGCAAAGGTTATGGTAGCGTATTATGCTCATATAATAATATTTGGGTATATTCTCAAGAATAACTATGTCTAAATAAGGCGTTGGATTTACCAACGCCTTTAGATAACATCGAATTTATGGGTGATTTATCTAAAACCGATCAATTAATGGTATAACAAGCTTTCTGTAGGGGAAGCACAACAAAATTTGCGTATGAAAAAAATATTTTATTTATTGATCCTGATATTAAGTATTGTTTCGTGTGATGTAAAAAACGAAGTTGAAATAATTAAGTTGCACGGAGAATCCCGGCATATTTTTATGCCGTATATGAAGATGCCATATCGAGTAGCATTGAGTGAGAACTATTTGGTTGTTTTTGATTTAATATCCGATAGCTCTTTTTACCATGTAGTGTCATACGATAATCTGGAATATTTATATTCTTTAGGTAAGAAAGGTGGAGGGCCGAATGAGATCACGCTTTCCACTCCATGCCAAATACGTGGAACGGATCTGTTTGTACTTGATGGAGCAAAAAGTAATATCTACAAATATAAGCTAACTAAAAAGCAGGCAGAATTGGTCGACATGAGAAAATTACCAATTCCTCTTACGATAGATTTTGTCTGTAAAAATGATACAGTTATTATTGCAGAAGATTTATCCGGGAACAACAGGTTAATAGAGATAGCGCCTTCCGGATCCACAGGCCTCTTTCATATTCCTGTAGAAGAAAATACCGGTAATATTGGCCATTTGTGGAGAAGCTTCATGGGATATGATAGTTTGTTGAATAAATTGGCGTTAGCAACTCAGTTCGGTGATGTGATTGAAATCTATAACTTAAATAATAATTCCTCGAAAGTTATAGTTGGAAATGAAGAAACACCTAGAGAAAAATCCCAAATAGAAGGGTATTGTGACATTCAATGGAGCCAAGGACTTATTTATGCATTATTTTTAGGTCGCTCAAAAGACAAGCTAAATCAGAATTTTTTTGCTGGAAAGAAAGAACCGGATGGTGGAAATATATTGAAAGTCTTCGATGAAGAGGGAAATCTTTTACGCATGTACTTATTGGATTGTTACATTAATGGTTTTTCTATTTATAACGATCAGATGATTGGTGTTACATCGAACAATGATGAGCCATTAATCTTTTTCTCATTGAATAAGAATACACTTGTTGGTGGAGGATCGGGACAGTACCGATCCGGTTTCGGTTTGACGGATATTTCCGTAAGCCAGCCGGTCTGTCCGGGTAATAATCTGATCATTACCGCGACTTACAGGGCGGAAAAGCCTGAATACTTCAGTAAAGTATTAACGGTACATGCAAATACGAAAACCCCATTGCGATTAACAATAAGAGGGAGTACTTTGGCATATGTTGATGTTACAAATGTTGGTGATTGTAGATTATGGTAATTAAAAATTAAGAACTTCCTATATTATCCTGTTATTGTTTTAAAAATATAATGTATGAGAAAAATATATCTGATTCTTTTATTTTCTCTTTCTTTGATGTCTTGTAGCAAGCAAGTTGAACAGATATCCCTTGTGGAGTTATCTCCTATTGAAAAGAAAGATATGTATGAAAAACAAATTAGAATGACAGAGAGTTGTTATTCTGATTGTTTTATTTTGGACTCAATGCTAATATTGATAGCAAATTGTGATACAAACTACTTTCATGTATACAATAAACAGAGTCTGCAATTAATAAAAAAGTTTGGAATTGAAGGTGAAGCGCCTCATGACTTTCTTCGTCCTATTCCTTACAATACAAATTATTTAGAGAACAATGGGATTCGGAATTTTCATGATATTCGTACCGGATATAATAAAGAAGTAAATTTTAATAAAATAATCTCAGGACACAATCTTGCCGATTGTATCTTAGCAAAACCGGTTGATCAGGCATTACTCCCTTGCCATGAAATCAATTTTGTCAATGAAAATAAAATTATAATGCGTAGTGTTGATGAGGGTGATGGATTGTTTATGTCTTATGATCCTAAAACAGGAAAGAAAAATTGGGTGGACTTTTATCCTGAAATAGATGTAGAAGATAAACTTAAAAGATATGTTTATTATGGTTTAGTCCATGCCAACCCACAAAAAAATGCTGTCGCTTTTTTTTATAGATACTTTGATGGGGTTCTTTTTTTCGATTTAAATGGAAAGATGAAAAGAAATTATTTCTTTTCTGAAATAAGAAAACCTGCAATGTCAAATAAGTATGTGGGAGTATCCAATGAATCCACGTTGTATTCTGTTCGTGTATGTTCAACTCCTAATTATTGTTTTGTTATGCGTGTGAATCAACCATTCAAATCTATTCAGGAAGACCCGAAGCCACCTGTACACATATTGAAATTTAATTGGGAAGGGGAGTTACTGCATGTATATGAATTCTCTATATTTCCCTACCTTTTCACTGTGGATGAAGAAACTGAGACTATTTATATTCTAAATCAGAGTAGAGAGGCTGAAAATCCTTATGTGGAAATATTAGCATATCCAATAGCATCCTGATATCGACAGGAAACGTATAGTTTTTGCTATTCGGACGAATGTATAAGTACGGTCTGCAAATTGCATCTGTGAAAAACAAAAAGATTGATGATATTAACATTTTACATCATCTTGTTAAACACGCCAACTTCCTTGTTATACCGTATGTATAGCCATGTTAAATACGACTATACATACGGTATAACAAGGAAGTTGGCGTGTTTAACAAAAAAGTTGCGGTGTTGCATTGCTGTATCCGGTTGACCGTTTGATCGCCATTCTGGGCCTTCCGCGGCATATATAGAACAAACTTTTAATGGGTGCTTATACTATTATAATCCGTGCCTTTCCGCGTAATTACATCATTAGCTTTTGTTTTCAATAAGGTAAATATAAGATGGATTTGGTTAGAAATGAGCCAATATAGTGGTATGTGACGTAAAAATGACGTAAAAAACTTGTTATTGTTACACGCCAGGCATATTTTTGTAGCATAGCGAAATGGATAATTTAAAAAGGAATATGACGAAATACACATTCTTGTTTTTTTTAGCGATGAGTATGCTGGTTTTATCAACGGCATGCAACAGTTCGAAGAAAGATAATACAGGTCAAGATGAGATATCAACGATTCTTCCCGATTCAAAGAATGAAGTAACTGTTTTTACCGTTAAGCGACAGTCTTTTAATCACGAATTGGTCAGCAATGGAAAGGTTTCGGCCCGGACAGTGGCAGATTTGCGCTTTCAGTCGGCAGAAGTCATATCCCACATTTGGGTGAAGAATGGTGACCGGGTACGAAAGGGGCAAAAGTTGGCCGAACTGGATAAATTCAGGCTGGCGAACAAGGTGACTCAAATGAAAGATGCAGTGGAACGCGCTAAACTCGACCTTCAAGATGTGTTGATCGGACAGGGTTACAACTTGGATGATTTGGATAAGGTTCCTGCAGATATTATGCAATTGGCAAAGATTAAAAGTGGTTCCGAACAGAATCAGTCACAATATGAATTGGCTCTTTACGAATTGCAACATGCCACATTGGTTGCTCCGTTTGATGGTGTCGTGGCTAACCTTTTTGCCAAACCATACAATATAGCCAGTCTGTCGGACGCATTCTGTACGGTAGTTGATATCCGTGGGATGGAGGTAGACTTTACCGTATTGGAAAACGAATTGGCTTTAATAAAAACAGGAGATAAGGTTCGGGTCTCCCCATATTCTGATATTGTCTCTTCATATAACGGTAACATTTGTGAGATCAATCCTATGGTGGACGATAAAGGAATGGTGAATGTGAAAGCTCGTATAGATGGGGATAACAAGTTGTTTACAGGAATGAATGTTCATGTTAGCGTGCACCGTTCGTTAGAGAAGCAGTTAGTGATACCTAAGAGTGCAGTGGTTCTACGCTCCGGAAAGCAAGTTGTCTTTACGCTTGAGGATGGCAAAGCTTACTGGAACTATATCCATACCGGATTGGAAAATGCGGATCATTATACGTTGATTGAAGATGCAAAAGAAGGACTGAAAGAAGGGGATACGGTAATTGTAACCGGAAATATTAATCTTGCACATGAAGCGCCGGTAACAGTGATTGATAATGAAAATTAATATAAAGATTAACCTGTTCTGATGAAGAGATAATCGTTTTTTTGACTGTAGTATTATGATCCGCTTCTTCATTCAGCGCCCCATTGCCATACTGATGGCATTCACTGCTTGCTTCGTCGTAGGCCTGATCACTTATCATACCCTTCCGGTATCGTTGTTGCCGGATATCTCTATTCCTGAGATTACGATACAAGTGACTTTCGCTAACACTTCTGCCCGCGAACTGGAAAATACGGTGGTCAAACCTGTCCGCCAGCAGTTGTTGCAGGTGGCGCGTTTGCAGGAAATGAAAAGCGAAACACGGGACGGATCAGGGATCATACGGTTGAACTTTGACTTTGGCGCCAATACCGATCTGGCTTTCATTGAAGTCAATGAGAAGATTGACGCCGCTATGAACTATCTGCCAAAAGAAACGGAACGGCCTAAAGTGATCAAAGCCAGCGCAACGGATATTCCGGTATTCTACCTAAACTTGACGCTAAAGAAAGATATTCCATATACGGAAACAGATCAGGCAGCATTCCTGGGCTTGTGCGAGTTTGCCGAATCTGTCATTAAACGGCGGATAGAACAACTGCCTGAGGTGGCCATGGTAGACGTGACCGGACTGATGGACAAGCAACTGCAAATTGTGCCCGATATGAATAAGATGGCATTGCTGGGTTTATCTGTTGAGGATATCGAAACGGTGCTGTCACAAAATAATGTGGAACCCGGAAGTATGACCGTGCGCGACGGGTATTATGAATATAACATCCGTTTCGCAACGTTGCTGCGAACGGTAGAAGATGTAGAGAACATATATATCCGTAAGGGCGACCGTATCATGCAGCTAAAAGACTTCTGCCGGGTAAATGTAGCGCCGGAGCAAGAGCGTGGCGTGTCTGTAGCCAATGGTAAACAGGCAGTGACGCTGGCAATCATCAAACAGGCGGACGAGAATATGGACCGGATGAAGGAAGCGCTGTCCGGAACGATGGATTACTTTACCCAACTCTATCCTGATATTGATTTTGAAGTATCCCGCAATCAAACGGAACTGTTAGACTATACCATTTCCAACCTGAAAGGGAACCTGACACTCGGATTCTTGTTTATTTGTATCGTCGCCGTATTGTTCCTGGGCGACGTGAAGTCGCCCTTTATTATCGGGCTGAGCATGTTCGTATCTATCGTAACATGTTTTGTTTTCTTCTACCTCTTTAAGATGTCGCTCAATGTTATTTCCCTTTCAGGCTTGATATTGGCGCTTGGGATGATGGTAGACAGTTCGATTATTGTGACGGAAAACATATCGCAATATAGGGAACGGGGATATGCATTGAAGCGTGCCTGCGTGGCAGGAACGAATGAAGTGATCACTCCCATGCTGAGTTCTACACTGACAACCATAGCTGTATTCGTTCCACTGATATTCATGAGTGGTATTGCAGGAGCCATCTTTATAGATCAGGCCTTTTCTGTAACGGTAGGCCTGATTGTATCCTACTTTACCGGTATTATCCTTCTTCCGGTACTTTACTATCTGATCTATCGTATAGGTGTCCGGAGGCATCGTTTTTTCTCTTTAAAAATAAACAACCTGTTCAAAGAACACACATTGAATGCCTGGTATGATCATGGAGTTGACTGGGTTTTTAAGCATAAAACGTTGTGTATGCTCTTCTGTTTGGTCTCTGTTCCCCTGTGCGTTTTCATGTTCTTCTCCATTGATAAAGCCAGAATGCCGGAAATAGACGAAAACGAACTGATGGTCAGGGTAGAATGGAATGAGAATATCCATATCGATGAAAACCGGAAGCGGGTGAATGACCTGTTCTCAACTTTCACAGCGAAAACGATCGAGCAAACGGCTTTCATCGGTCAACAGGACTTTTTATTAAATCGCGAGCAAGAGTTATCTTCTTCGGAAGCAGAGTTGTATGTAAAGACCAATACTCCGGACGAAATTGCTCCTCTGCAACGTGAGATCTACGAAACGATAAAACAGGCTTATTCGCAAGCCGTAATATCTTTTTCGCCCCCGGAAACTTTCTTCGAAAAACTGTTTGTAACCGGTGAAGCTGATATCGTGGCCGAACTTTATGCGCGAAACAAAGAAAATGCTCCGCCAGCCAATGAATTACGGGAACTGGAGAGTGACTACAAACGGGCGACGGGTATTGCACCCACGGGTATCGCCTTTGAAAATCAGTTAAATATTGATATCCGTAGAGAAAGACTTTTGCTATACAATGTTTCATATAATGAGTTGCAACGTGTTCTTAAAACAACCTTTAGAGAAAATGAGGTAGCCATGTTGCACGCTTTTCAACAATATCTGCCGATAAGCATTGCAGGAGAAGAGAAAACGGTGAACCGGATATTGCAGGAAACATTGATACAAACGCTTCCGGACGACCGGGGTCGTATGAATCATATTCCTTTGAGAGAACTCATCACCATAACTCCTGCGGAGGACTTCAAAAGCATTACAGCCGGAAGAAACGGCGAGTATATTCCATTCGGCTTTTATCAGGTGAAGAATGCAAATAAACTGATCGGTGAAGTGAAAGAGGTAACAGACCGGACAGGAAAATGGGACATAAGTTTCTCCGGCAGTTTCTTCTCCAATCGTAAGATGCTGGACGAATTGGTTATCATCTTGCTGGTTTCCATCCTGTTGATGTACTTTATCCTTGCAGCGCAATTCGAGAGTTTTCTGCAACCGCTCATTGTGCTTATGGAAATTCCCATAGATATAGCTTTCGCGTTGATTCTGTTGTGGATATGTGGGCATACCCTGAACCTGATGTCTGCCATTGGATTGATCGTGACGTGCGGTATTATTATCAATGATTCCATCCTGAAGCTGGATGCGATCAATGAACTCCGCAAAACGGGAGCGCCTCTGATCGAAGCTATACACGAAGCGGGCAGGCGGCGTTTACGGCCTATCGTTATGACTTCGCTGACAACGATCTTTGCGATGGCGCCTCTGCTTTTCTCTTTCGATATGGGGTCGGAGTTGCAGAAACCGCTATCTATCGCGATGATCGGAACTATGCTGATCGGTACGTTAGTGAGTTTATTTATTATACCGTTAGTGTATTGGTTTATTTACAGAAGAATAGCACAATGAAAAGAGTATCATACATCTTCCTTGCTTTAACATTCTGTTCGCAACTGTCTGTTGCACAGGATAAACTGCGATTAAGTTTACAACGTACCATTGCATTGGCCAATGACAGTTCGTTAGAGGCATTTCGCACGAAAAACATGTATCTGGCAGGATACTGGGAATACCGGACGTACAGGGCAAACCGCCTTCCAAGCCTGACATTGAATATGACTCCGGTACAATATAACCGGGACTTTACCAAGCGATACGATTCGGAAAATAACATCGACCTGTATCGCAGCCAGCGAAGTTTCTATGCGTCCGGAAATATAGCCCTCCGACAAAACTTCGACCTTACCGGAGGAACATTCTTCTTGGATACCGAGTTGGCTTACCTGCGCAATTTCGGCGAAAGTAAGGCAACCCAATACAACAGCGTACCTGTTCGTTTGGGTTATTCACAAAGTCTGGTGGGATATAATGCTTTCAAATGGGAACGTAAAATAGAACCGCTTAAGTACGAAAAGGTAAAGAAAGAGTTTCTCTATAATACGGAGGATGTATCGGAGAAAGCTACAACGTACTTTTTTGCTTTAGCAATGGCACAGGTAGAATATAAATTAGCTAAAGACGAGGCTATTTCCAGCGATACGCTGTATAAAATAGGGATGCAACGGCACCGGATCGCTTCGATCTCACAGGCAGACCTGCTTACCTTGAAGCTCGACCATATCAATGCACGCAACCGGTTGCAGAATGCTGCGATCGATATGAAGAGAGCCATGTTCTCCCTGGCTTCCTTTTTGAACATGCCGAAAGATACGGAAATTGAACTGGACCTTCCCGGACGTCCGAGAGATCTGTCTATTTCTGTCGATGAGGCGTTGGTATATACCCGGGAAAACAATCCGCAATTCCTGGAACTGAAGCAGAATGTTCTGGAGGCTGAACAGAATGTAGATAAAACAAAGAAAGAATACCGGTTCAATGCATCCGTCAATGCAAGTATAGGATACAACCAGTCGGCCAATACTTTCAACGACGTGTATCATAAGCCTATGCGGCAGGAACTGATAGCCATAAGCCTAAGTATTCCGTTGGTAGACTGGGGAGTACGCAAAGGGAAATACAACATGGCCTGGAACAACCTGAATGTCATAAGAACATCCGCACGGCAAAGCGAAATAAGTATCGAGGAGGATGTAACCATGACGGTGAACGATTTCAATATTCAACAGAACCTGATCATCAGTGCAGAAGAGGCGATGGATCTTTCTATTTTGGCATACAACGAAATCCGGCAACGGTTTATCATCGGCAAAACAGATATAAACAGTCTTACACTCTCCCTGAACCGACAGCAGGAAGCCCAACGGAACTATATCTCCGCCCTGCGGAACTACTGGCTGAACTACTATAAG
>JAIRKY010000089.1 GCA_031259755.1 Mediterranea sp. (in: CFB group bacteria)
TACAACGGCTTTTCGCTGATTTCACCTGTGTGTTTATGGACGACTTCTATCTTTTCTTTGCACCATATTCTCTCCTTAATATCTGTACGATATGCACTTACCCATATGTATATCGTACAACCGGTACTCATCACTTGCGGCAAAGATTGCTTTTATCTGTTCACGGGTAAATATGTAAGGCGGAAAGTCTGACTTTGGTTGCTTTGGCAGCCTGGGGATGAAGCATGCACAACCGTTGCGCGACATCATTGCTGTCAGTTGTGACCATACGGAGTACTTGGCGTATAGTGTCCTGTCACAGTCGGCAGTACGTGTGCCACGCCACTTGCGGACAAACTCTTCGGTGATATGGGGGTCGTTCAACTTGCAAGCGTTTGCAAAATCGTCAAACTCCTTCAGTACCCATTTCGTTCTCTGCGCACTGATCCCCGCCGAGGAGTTCCTTTCTAACAAAAGCCTCATATAGGGTGCAAGTATGCTGTTGTAATTAAAAAGTTCACTCATAAAATGCGCCTCCTCTCTGCATATAGAATGCGTTTGGCACGGGCGGTACCGGTAATGCGCACTTCAGCAGTGAAGCTATATCTATCTTCAGATATGACATCGTTGTCTGCGTGATCTTGTGTCCGAGCGTCTCAGAAATTACGGGTAGCACTGTCCCATTGTTCAGCATGGTGGCGGCAAGGGAATGCCGCAGGGAGTGAGGTCCATGATGCTTGCCGCCGGTATCTATACCTGAGTGGCAGATGATCGTGTTGATGGCTGCACATACACAAGCCTTGGTTGCTCCAACGTAAGGGGCGCGGGCGGACAGAAAGACGTTCTGCAAAGTTGAATTGGGACGACCGTGCCGCAAGTAATCTATAATAGCATTGCCCACATCGGCAAGGAGCGGCAGTTCGATCGTTTTTCCGGTCTTTTGCATCTTGAAGATGATCAAATTCTTGTCCCAGTCGATGTTATTAAACTGTAAACCGGCAATATCCGATGCACGCAGGCCGAGTCTTGAAGCAAGAAGTACCATTGCGTAGTTGCGCTTGCCTACGCCGCTGCTGCGGGATATTGAGTTCTCCACCACCATAATTTCTTCCGCGGTATAGAAAGAGGGCATCTGTTCCCGTTTCCAGACTTTGCAGGTATCAAAAAGGTCATCGAAACGACCGTCAAAGATATGCTCCTGCTTCCAAAAGCGAAAAAGAACGCGCAAAGCTGACACGATATTGACTTTATTGGTCGGATGCGAAGAAACAAATGCCAGAAGCCCATGTCTGTATTTGTTTTGTGGCATATACTATTATGTTGGAATTGGAAAGGAAGCTCAAACAAACCGGATCGGAAATAACGCTGCATCGGGCAATGTTTCTTGCCGAAGGAATTTATGAAATTGCGTATGTAAATTCATATAACAACAGGAAAATGGCTGTGTTACTTAGAACAGACAATGACAAGGAGGTTACTGAACTATTGAAGATTGCCGGAAGGTAAGAAAAAATGGGTGTCCCATGACGGAAAACAGGTGAGTTGATACAGCTTTATGTATGGATTCTCTGTCTTCATAGAGGACAAAGATAATCCTTTCCTTTTTCAACCTATACCTCTAAACACAGGTTTTTGCAGGTGAACCTTTTTTTAGTCGGTCAGTAGTGATTTTTCCAAAAAATGGCTATAATTTACGTTTTGTAAACTATAACCATTCTAACTGATAAGTCGGCATAGTTCGTAAATGCTATGCCGCTATGATAGTTGTTATTTAAAGTCGGTTGGCTGATCCAAGGACTTCTTCGATTTTGTGTTTATAAAGCTTCTTTGCATTATCGCGGGCCGGACCTAAGTATTTACGTGGGTCGAACTCGGCTGGTTTTGTTACGAATACTTCGCGGATAGCGGCAGTCATTGCCAGACGGCTATCAGAGTCGATGTTTATTTTGCACACGGCGGAAGCAGCAGCCCTGCGTAACTGTTCTTCCGGGATACCGATTGCATCTTTCAGTGCGCCACCATATTTATTGATTGTTTCTACTTCTTCCTGAGGAACTGAAGAAGCGCCGTGCAACACGATAGGGAATCCGGGGATTCTTCTTTCTACTTCTTCCAAAATATCAAAACGTAAAGGAGGAGGAACCAAATGGCCATTGGCGTCGCGTGTACATTGTGCGGGAGTAAATTTATTGGCTCCATGAGAGGTGCCAATAGAGATAGCTAACGAGTCGCACCCGGTCTTTGTTACGAAATCTACCACATCATCCGGTTCTGTGTAGGTATGGTGTTCTGCGCTCACTTCGTCTTCAACGCCGGCTAATACGCCTAATTCGCCTTCTACGGTTACACCATATTGATGAGCGTATTCTACTACTTTTTTAGTAAGCGCTACGTTTTCATCATAAGGAAGATGGGAGCCGTCAATCATAACAGACGAAAATCCCAAATCAATACAGCTTTTACACAATTCGAATGTATCGCCATGATCTAAATGAAGAACGATTTGCGGACTTGGGCATCCTAATTCCTTTGCATAAGCTACAGCGCCTTCAGCCAGATAGCGAAGAAGCGTTTGATTGGCATATTTACGGGCACCGCTTGAAACCTGAAGGATAACCGGCGACTTTGTTTCTACGGCAGCCTGAATAATGGCCTGCATTTGTTCGAGATTATTGAAATTAAATGCAGGGATAGCATATCCACCTTTCATTGCCTTTGCAAACATTTCTTTTGTGTTTACCAGGCCTAATTCTTTGTAACTTACCATTGTAGTATATGTTTAATGTATTAATAATTATAAACTTGTGCAAAGATAACAACAATCAAACAGAAAGCATGTTTAATAGCATATAAAATAATACAAAAAGTAATATTCTGAAAAAATAATCAGGGCAAACGCATCTAAATAAAAAAGTGATGTAATACCTAACCCATTTTGCACCCCTTACCCCGTATTACTCTGATTAGCAACAGATTCTTTTTCGTTGACATCCGTTTTGGGCACTACGGATTTTTTTCTTATAAAAGGAGCGTATTTGTATCCCATTGCATCGTAAATGAGCTTGACTTTGGGAGTCGGTTCGGAACATCGCCGTATGTTGATTGTTTGTTCTCTGTCATTTTCTACTGTTGTGGTAACGCATTTCTGCGTGCTCATTATGCGCTTAATCTCTGTCCACGAGGAGTTGATGCCCTTTGCTTTCAATCGGTGTCTGATCATATTAACAACCCAATAGGCCAACAATCCCAAGTGCAGATGAGCTTCTGTGGCTTCATCCGTTTTGTGATAAACAGGGCGCAGGTCAAGGTCGGTTTTCAGACAACGAAACGAACTTTCGATATTTCTAATACAGTTGTATATTATCCATATCCGTTCTTCTTCGGCCTCTGCAAGGTTTGTCTGCAAGAAGTAAATGCCGAGTTCTTCTTCCCTGGCTTGCGCAACTTCTTGGTTTATAGTCCATGTGATTGAAGAGCATATCTCTTTCACATTCTTCTCTATCTTTATATTGAACATCCGGTTAACGGAAGGATATTTCTCTTTTAACCGCCCGATTCGTTCACAGACTTTATCGTATTTCTTTGTCCCTCCTTTTCGGTTGATGGAGGACGAGATGCTATGTAAACCTTCTTCAAAGCGCGAGAGGAACAGATTATTCATCGACGATTCGCTCAATGCTTTTGCCGGAGAACTTACTTTTAGATAATAC
>JAIRKY010000101.1 GCA_031259755.1 Mediterranea sp. (in: CFB group bacteria)
GGGGGTTGCTGTGATGTAAAAGAAAGCTGATTAGGAATTTTGTCGTACCTCCATTTCTTCGTCTTTGCTACTTATCTCTTCAGGTATGTATATGTAAAACAAGTGCAAATCGCTTTTGAGTATGCATATATAATTGAGCCATTGAAACGACTGACAAAAGCATCTATTGATTCGGGCAATCCAACACACAACCAGATCTGCTGCCGAATGCTTTATCCCGGTTATTCATCGCGTATTCGGTTGGACTCATGCCAAACTGTTTGGAGAAAGCCCTGCTAAAATAAGACTGTGAATTGAACCCGACAGCTTCCGATATTTCATAAATCTTCATCTCTCCCTTCAGGATTAGTTCGGCTGCGTTCTTAAGACGCGTTAACCTGATCAGTTCATTTGGAGTGAGATTCGACAACGCATTGATTTTACGGTATAACGTTGGACGACTCAGATTCATCAGTTCCGCAATCATCTCTACATCCAGATTGATATTGTCTATATGTTCTTCTATAATCTCGTTCAGTCGTTCAAGAAAATGCTCATCCGCCTTTGTGTAAGCGATGGACTTCATATTCGCTATTGGCGATTTAAAATAATATTGCCGGATACTGTTCCGGTTGTTCAGCAGGTTCGTTATTTGAGCCAACAGGATATCCATAGAGAAAGGTTTATCAATATAAGCATCGGCTCCTAACTCTAACCCTTCCAATCTGGCCTGCATTGTATTCCTGGCCGTTAGTAGAATAACCGGAATATGACTAAACTCCAGATCGGTCTTTATTCTCTTCAATAATGTAAAACCATCCATTACCGGCATCATAATATCGCTTACGACCAATTGTATGCTATACTCATTCAAAAAGAACAATGCTTCTTCTCCATTGGAGGCAGTGAAGATATTATACAGTTCGCTGACTTCATTCCCAATAAAGTCCTTCATTTCTTCATTGTCTTCAACAATCAGAATAGTAGGCAGGGACGGATTCTTTTTATATTTATCCGGATTCAATGATACGGTAGGATGCTGTACGGCTTTATTCTCTTCCGCATCCAACTGTATACTCGAATCCGGCTGGTTGATTGGCAAGCAAAGCTGAAATATGATTAGGGAATTGTTCGTATTCACCAAACGAAGCGTTCCCCGATGCCTCTTTGCCAAAGAACGAGCCAATGGTAATCCCAATCCGGTTCCCGATATATGTTCGGAGTATTCCCCCCGGAAGAACGGTTCGAATATCTTGTCTTTTATCTCGTCCGGGACAGGTCGGCCATCATTAACAACATCAAGGATGAAATAGTCGCTTCCTTTCACATAATTCAGCGTGAGGCGTATCAGGGATGAGGCGTATTTAACAGCATTCGTCAGTAGATTACTGATAATCTTCGTACAAGCTTCCTGATCAATATAGACATCCAGGCTATCCATGTTCATCTGCATAGTGAAAGACAATTTCTTCTGCTCAATAGCATCTTTAAAACGGAAGCAGATTTCCTTTAACACGCCAACAATATCCGTCTTCACGAAAGACAAGCGATAGCCATCCAATTCGGTATTGCGGAAATCAAGCAACTGGTTCGCCAGAGCGAGCAACCGGTTGACGTTCTTATCCATAATATTCAGATAGTTCTGTGCATCATCAGGTATCTTATTATTCATTATCACTTTTTCCAGCGGACTTTTAATCAAGGTAAGAGGAGTGCGTATCTCGTGAGCCACATTGATGAAGAAGTTGATTTTCGTTTGATAAACTTCTTTCTCTTTGTCGTCTTCGATTTTTTTGATCCTTCGTTCTATCTTCCGGCGGCTTTGCTGCATAAATCTATAAATGATTAAAACGCATATCCCGATAGCCATCACAACATAGATACAAACGGCCGTATTCGACAGCCACCAAGGCGGCTGAATCGTGATCCTTAGAAGCGTCGGTTCGTCATTCCAGATGCCGGACACGTTAGAGCCTTTTACCTTAAATGTATAATACCCTGGAGCCAGCTTGGTATAATAAGCAGTATGTGTATTTGTTAAATAAGTCCAATTATCTTCAAAGCCCTCCATCAGGAAGGCATACTGTGTGATATTAGGAGCGATATAGCTCAGGGATGAGAACTCAAGACTGAACGTTGACTCATTGTGCTTCAGCTCTATCCGGTCGGAATAGGTAATTGGATACGTAGGAATGTTTACTCCTGTTGCTTTGTCATAGATCGTCATCTTCGTCAGATATACTTTTACTTTATTATTCACCTGCTGAATCTCTTCCGGCACGAAGCTAATCATACCTCTGACCATTCCAAAATACATCCGCCCGGATTTGTCCTTCCATCCGGAATTGTAATTAAACTGATTGGTTATCAATCCATGATCTTGCATGTATACCTTAATCTCTTCCGTTACAGGATTCAGGCAAACCAAGCCATTGGCTGTGCTGATCCATTTATTGCCGGATTCATCCTCCAGGATACGAAACGTTGTGTTGCTCGGCATACCCTTATTGATGTTATAAACTGTGACCCGGCCACTACCCGGATTATATTTCTTCACTCCGGCAAAAGTAGCAAACCATAGTTCATTGTTTTTGTCCTCTATGATATCATTCACTACATTGTTGCTAAAAGAATTGCCTGAGCCCAACTCAAGCCTCCCACCCTCTTTGCTGTGTGGATTATAATAATAAAGCCCTTGCCCTGCTGTTCCAGCCCAAATGACACCTGTATGATCTTCCAGTATACTTTGCATATGAACATTCGGAAAATTCGGCATATACTCAAACAGGTCTTTTTCTTCATTATAGCAATACATTCCATTGGCAGTGCCTACCAAGAGCGCTCCGCTCGGGATTTTCTTCATGATTACGATACCCGAATTATCTTCCAATGTATATTGCCTCACCGTTTTATCGCTCGGGATATCAATTTGAATAATACCATTAAGCGAGCCGACCCACAATTTGTCCCCATCCGAAACTAACCCGTGTATATTGGTTCGCATAACACTTTTTCTCTCTGCCTGAAGCTGATAGTTCGTATATTTCCCCGTTTCCACATCCAGTTTATTCACTCCGGCGTCTTCCGTCGCAATCCACAGGTTATCATACTGATCCGTGCATATATCATGCACCAGATTGCCTTGCATTACAAATTTGCCCGGATAAGCATAATACTTTTCAAATGGTTGGAAAGGTGAATAGTAATTAATCCCTCCGGCGTAAGTGCCAATCCAAACAGCATTTTCATTATCCCGGAAAAGATGATAAAGCAAATCAGACGAAAGTGAATAAGGATCATATGGCCGCTTCACGACGTGTGTATAGCTGTCAGACCGTATCGAATAGATATACAATCCATTTTCCGAAGCGATCCACAGTTCATCATCTGTTTTTTGCAAAAAGCCCTGAACGGAAAACTCTCCCTTTTTCAGTTCATCTTGTAAAATATCTTTGTATGACTCGGTATAAATATCAAATATCTTCGCACCCTGCGTGGTGGTTCCAATGAACAATTTGTCTCCTGTATTATTGGAAACAATCTTTGTCAGATTTTTCATAGTATAATCGGAAGTATACGCAAAGAGGTCATGGCCGGCGAACTCACCCGTTGTTTTGTTCAGCTTGTAAAGTATCCCATTGGAAAGTACTACCCATATTGCCCCTAAAGGAGATATGCAGAAGGAGGTTATTGATGCATTGTCCGGTACGGCATAGGTATGATGAGAGTCTAACTGCACATTGTAACAGACCAGCCGTCTGCCAGCCAACATCCAGAGATCGCCATCCGCATCAAAAACCAGGTTTGTTGTCCGCATTCCCTTGCTAAAAGAGACCAAATCAAAACTCTCTTCATATTCATTATAGATATAGACACCCACAACGGTTGACACCCACAAACGGTCGTTACCGTCTGTAGCCAGGCTGTTAATGTAGCTGCTGCCCACAGAGTTCGGTTCTTCAGGGTTTTCTCTGAAAACACGGAAAGAATAGCCATCGAATCGATTCAACCCATCGCGCGTTCCAATCCACATGAAGCCGGATTTGTCCTGAAGAATGCAGTTTATAATATTATTACTTAATCCATCCTGTACCTGATAATGTTTGAAGTAATAAGGAACCGCCTGCAAAGTGCCTGTTTCCTGAACAACCTGCAATATTAGCATTGTCAATATAATGATTATTCCGTTCTTCATCCTTTCATCTCATATCTTTCATTAATACTTATTCAAACTGTGTTTAAACAACGTGCAATATAACTGTTTTCCCTACAATATCCTTGCATTATCGTCTCATCCTTGTGGCAATCCGTTTCATTCAAACTGAAAAAAGAGGTATTTCAGGTATCTTTTTGCTTGTGCATAAAAGTACCCGCAATAGTTGTACTTTCCTCTCAATTATTCACTTTCGTTCCAAAAGGAATGGCATATATGTAAATTGAGAAAAAAAGAACTTTTTTAGATAGAATAGTAGCCAAAGAAAGAAGAGCTTACTCCATACATTTGACCCATTAATTGTTTATACCTATTCTAATATGGAAAGAAAACAAGTTTTATTAATCAGTTTGTTATGCGCCTCAACGATGCTATGGGCGCAAGGACAAGAACAGACAGCATCACCTCGTCCACAACAATGGGACCCGAAAAGCACAGAATGGCACTATCCCGTTCCCCCAAAAGTAGCTCCTGCTAAAGCGCCGGGAGCGCCCCCGGCAGATGCAATCGTTTTATTCAATGGTACGGATTTGTCTCAGTGGGAATCAGCCGATCGCAACAATCCCGGCCCTATCGCCTGGACAGTCCGCAACGGTGAACTGATTATTGCTCCAGGCAAAGGTTCTATCAAAACGAAAGAGTTCTTCGGGGATTGTCAGTTGCATATAGAGTTCAAATCTCCGCCACCCGGACAACACGACGGGCAGAACCGTGGCAACAGCGGAATCATGATGCAAGGACGCTACGAAGTGCAGGTGTTAGACGGTGACAACAACCCCACATACGTCAATGGCATGGTGGGAAGTATTTACAAACAAAAAGCGCCTGAAGTGAATGCCTACACCAATAACGGCGAATGGCAAGTGTATGACATTTACTGGAAAGCCCCTCGCTTCGGAACCGGTGGCGAGTTGGAATCGCCTGCGATAGTAACAGTCGTACTGAATGGCATCCTGGTTCAAAACAACTACGTATTGAAAGGAACGACTCCTTACACCGGTATGCCTACTTATACAGCGCACGGAAGAATGCCTATCGCGCTTCAAGACCATGGCACGGAAGTGGCCTTCCGAAACATATGGTTGCGCAACCTCTAATAAATCACTTATTCAACGTACATCTATCAATTAATAATATAACAATTATGACTACACGAAGAAATTTCCTGAAAAGCTCAAGTATGTTAGCCGCCGGAGCAGGCATTTCATCTCTACTCCCGAACTCAACCATGGCAGCCCCTGCGAAAAGCGCACCGAGCGATCGGGTTAACGTGGCCGTAATCGGTGTGGGAATGGGCTGTGCCGATCTGGCCGGCATTTTAAATAATGAATGGGCGCACTGTCTCGGTATGTGTGACGTCAACCAGGAACGGCTCGAAAGCCAAGCTGCCGATTTTAAGAAACGCTTCCCGAATCAAACCGGGAATATGAAGCTATATAAAGATTTTCGCGAGGTACTATCAAACAAAGACATTGACGCTGTTATTATTGGAACGCCCGACCATTGGCACGCCTATATATTTGCCGAAGCCCAAAAGGCAGGAAAAGCCATTTACGTGGAAAAGCCCGTTGCCAATTCAATCGCTGAGTGCAATATGATGATGGACTTGCAGAAGAAATATAAGAACATCGTCACAACAGGCTTGTGGCAAACCAGTCAACGGTATTTCATGGCCGCGAACGAAATTCTAAGGTCGGGAATGTTAGGAGATGTATATAAGGTACATATATGGCTATGCCAGAGTTCCAATCCACGCATCGGCGAGCAGGATGCGCCCGTACCTTCCACACTGGATTACGACATGTGGTTAGGCCCGGCTCCACAACGGCCTTATAATTACTTACGCTTTCGCGGATGGCGTGGCTTCTGGGACTATGGCGGAGGCCAACAGACGGACTGGGGAGTGCATTGGATTGATTCGGCCTTCGACGGCCTTGAAGCGCTGGGACTCAACCACCGTACGTACCCGAAAGCGGTATTCTCGACAGCTTACAAACATCCGGAGACGTTCTGGGAAACGCCAAGCATGCAAACAACAATCTTCCAATATGAGAATTTTCATATTGAGTGGACACAACAGGTAGCGCATCTCTACAACCGGAATCAAGGCGTTGCATGGATAGGCAGTAAAGGTACGCTGATGTGTAATCGCGATGGCTATGAATTGATACCGGAGAAAACACGCGATGGCGTATTGGAGGCGCAAGCCTATCAGATGACAGGTCCGTTTGAGTATCGTGGCGTCATTGACCACGCAACCAACTGGGGAGAATGTATCCGGAACAAGTCGATTGCCACAAACAGTCCGATAGAGAAGGGAGCATTCGCAACCATATTGGCACACATGGCTAACATTTCTTACCGAACCGGAACGATAGCCGTGTACGATCCGAACACCCGCAAATTTGTGAATAATAGCGAAGCCGATGCTTTCATTAAGCCGGCTTATAGAGCGCCATGGAAGTTTCCAGCGCTATAATTCATGTTTTTAATATTTACCTAAGTCTAATTTTATTTGTTACAATTATGAAAGAAGAGTTCATTTGTTTACTAAAAAAAGGAGAAACTTATTGCTCGAAAAAGCAACGTCTCCAGTGGTTGTTATATGCGGTATTTTGCCTGTCAATTACACAAAACGCAAATGCGCAGGAAGTCGCCATTAAAGGAGTGGTTTTGGATGGAACAACAAAAGAAGCCATCATTGGTGCAAATGTTGTAATCAAAGGCTCAGTTACCGGTGCAGCAACCGATCTTAACGGGAATTTTGAAATCCAGGGGCCTTCGAATGCGACGCTCATCGTTTCTTACATTGGCTATCTCAGTAAAGAAGTGACTGTTACCGGAACTTCTCCGTTTACGATTTTACTGGAAGATGATTCATTCATGCTGGGCGAAGTCGTTGCTATCGGGTATGGATCGCAAAAGAAAAAAGAGTTAACAGGGTCTGTTGCCGGACTGAAAGAGACAGATTTATTAAAAGGAGTACAAACCAACCCTATGGGGATGATACAAGGCAAGGTGGCCGGTTTAAATGTATCCAAACCTAACAGTGGCGATCCCAACGCCGATTATGTATTTCAACTGCGCGGGACTTCTTCTTTGCAAGGAAATACGTCTCCTTTAATTATTATTGACGGGATACCACAAGGTGATCTTTCTGCCATTCCACAAGACGATATCGAAAGTATCGATATTCTGAAAGACGGATCCGCTGCCGCAATTTACGGCACACGCGGCACGAATGGGGTTATCCTCGTAACGACCAAGCGTGGAAGTTCCGGTAAAATGTCAACTTCATACAACGGGTATGTTTCTATGTCTACTATAGCAAATCAGTTAGACGTAATGGATCGTGAAGCATTCCTCGCAAACGGAGGCAACGACAGAGGTTATAATACGAATTGGATGGACGAAATCACACGTACACCGGTCATTCATTCCCACAACCTGGCAATTACTGGCGGAACGAGCAATTTTAATTACCGCGCCTCACTTTCATACAAAGACAACCCGGGGCTGGCTATTAAAACGGGCTATGATGAAATCATCGGTCGTTTCGCAGCTAATCAATCGTTATTTAACGGGAGGGTACAAATTGCATACGATGCAACGTATCGTCGTTTTAACCGTGAGTCTTCCAATAATGACAACTCTGCCTTCAAACATGCTGCACATTATAACCCGACAGCGCCTGTTTATGATCCGTCAAATACAGCTTCAGGAGGATACTACGTACTCGACATTCAGGGATATTCAAACCCTGTTGCTTCATTAGAACAAAGCGACCGGCATACAAAGGGTGGAATCTTTCAAGGGTCAACCCGCTTGACATGGAATATATTGGACGAACTGCGTGCACAAGTGTTTGGTTCATTAAACCACGCAGACGAAGCACAGGGACGCTATTCGTCTCGCGAGATTTACAACACTTCATCTTATGGATCAGCGACACGCCGGTATGATAATCGGTCAAATGAAACGATAGAAACAACGATTGATTACATTAAATCTTTTGACAAACACAATCTGGCAGCTCTGGCCGGTTATTCTCACGAACATAATTTCCGTGAATGGTTTCAAGCCAGTAACAGTAATTTTGATTCGGATGTATT
>JAIRKY010000018.1 GCA_031259755.1 Mediterranea sp. (in: CFB group bacteria)
CCTCTGTTACAGATATGAAGTGGGAATTGGTTGTAAGAGAAAATAACTGAAAATAAGGCTGCTCATTAAACGATCGTTTAATGAGCACAAAAATAACCATTTATTTATACCGTACAAACTTTACGGCGATTATTTTTTCAAAGTCGCCCGTATCTCCCTGCCGGCGGGCGTTCCCAGAGAGTCTTTGAGTTTGGAAAACGGCTTCCCCGGAGAGGCTCCGGACCGCCCCGAAAAGCTGCTCATTAAACGATCGTTTAATGAGCAGCCTTATTTTCAGTTATTTTCTCTTACAACCAATTCCCACTTCATATCTGTAACAGAGGTATATGTGTGAGGATATGTTTGAAATAAGCTGACTTGTTTATGATGGTTTTTTCATAAAGGCACCCTATCCCTGGAGCCATTGTATTTAAATCATAAACACGAATCATAAAGACAAAGAGATCTCTTACATCGAACTCACGTTAAATTAAGAAGACAGAGGAACACAGAGGCTTCGCTTTACTCTTTCTCTTCTTCTTCTCTCCTCTCTTTCCATCTTTCTTTTCTTCTCTCCTTCTCTTTTTCTCTCTTGCGCGAAGCGCCTTATTCTCCGAACCTCTGTAACCTCTATAAGCCTTACTCTGTGTTTCTCCGTGCAACCCCGTGTCTCTGTGTTTAATCTCCCTCCGCATGGAAATGGTAAATGGTAAATCGTAAATGAAAAGGTGGTATTATGCAATCGTTTTCAGGGAATCTTCTTTGTTTTGATGAATACGCGAACAAACTTTCCAATAAGCTGTTTATCTTTGTGTCCAAACTTATAATTATAGACGATCATGAAAAATAGTAAGAATGTATTTATAAAGATGGCTTGTTTGCTTGCCGTGTTAATGAGCGCAACGATGATGTTCGCCGAAGGCTTAACCTCTCCGAACGGGCGATTGAAGCTCGATTTCCGGATAAATGGAGCGGGAGAACCGGTCTATGAACTTTATTATAAAGGTAAAGCAGTCATCAAACCGTCTAAGTTGGGCCTGGAACTGAAAGCGAACGAAGGCGGGGAGATACAAACGAATTGGGATACCGAAAGCGGTAGAAAGACAGGCGCCGACCTGATGGCCGGGTTTGAATTGACAAACGCCCGGACGTCTGCTTTCGATGAAACATGGAAGCCTGTATGGGGTGAGGAGAACCTGATCCGCAATCACTATAATGAACT
The DNA here is from genome assembly GCA_031259755.1 of Mediterranea sp. (in: CFB group bacteria). GTDB lineage: Bacteria > Bacteroidota > Bacteroidia > Bacteroidales > Bacteroidaceae > Bacteroides. Next base: position 1,202 of record JAIRKY010000018.1, read on the forward strand.
GGCGGTAACGCTTACGCAGAAGGCCCAGAACCGTTATATCGTTGTTCGCTTCCGTCTGTTCGACGATGGTTTGGGATTCCGTTACGAGTTTCCGCAACAACCGAACCTGAACTATTTCGTGATCAGGGAAGAACATACGGAGTTTGCCATGGCCGGCGATCATAAGGCGTTCTGGATCCCGGGCGATTACGATACGCAGGAATACGACTATACGGAGTCTAAACTGACGGAGATCCGCGGTTTAATGGAAGGGGCTGTTACGCCCAATTCTTCCCAGACGCTGTTTTCGCCGACGGGTGTGCAGACTTCGTTGATGATGAAGAGCGACGACGGACTGTATATCAACCTGCATGAAGCCGCATTGGTAGGCTATTCGTGCATGCACCTTGACCTCGACGATAAGAACCTGGTATTCAGATCGTGGCTGACGCCCGATGCGCAAGGTTATAAGGGATATATGCAAACGCCTTGCCAATCGCCCTGGCGCACGGTTATCGTCAGCGATGACGCCCGTGACATTCTGGCTTCACGCATTACGTTGAACCTGAACGATCCTTGCAAATACGAAGATACGTCCTGGATCAAACCCGTGAAATACATCGGGGTATGGTGGGAGATGATCACGGGATATGGCTCATGGGCCTATACGGATGAGCTGGCTTCCGTGAGACTGGGCGTTACGGATTATACCCGGGTGAAACCCAACGGAAGACACTCGGCCAATAACGGGAAAGTAAGGCGTTATATTGATTTCGCCGCCGAACATGGGTTCGATCAGGTTCTGGTGGAAGGCTGGAACGAGGGTTGGGAAGACTGGTTCGGTAAATCGAAAGATGATGTTTTCGACTTCGTTACGCCCTATCCGGATTTCGATCTGGTAGAACTGAACAGGTATGCCGCGTCGAAAGGGGTGAAACTGATGATGCACCATGAAACGTCTTCTTCCGTACGTAACTATGAACGCCATATAGACAAGGCTTACCGATTGATGGCGGATCAGGGCTATAACGCGGTGAAGAGCGGTTATGTGGGCGATATCATCCCGCGTGGCGAGCACCACTACGGACAGTGGATGAACAATCACTACCTGTACGCCGTAACGAAGGCCGCCGATTACAAGGTCATGGTGAATGCGCACGAAGCTGTTCGTCCGACCGGGCTTTGCCGCACATATCCTAACCTGATCGGCAATGAGTCCGCCCGCGGAACCGAGTACGAAGCGTTTGGCGGAAGTAAACCGTTCCACACTACACTGTTGCCGTTCAATCGCCTGATCGGCGGGCCGATGGATTACACCCCGGGTATCTTCGACACGAAGCTGACGTTCCTTGGCGAGGGTAAACACAGTTTTGTACATACGACGCTGGCCAAGCAGTTGGCGCTGTATGTAACCCTGTACAGCCCGTTGCAGATGGCTGCCGATCTGCCCGAAAGTTACGAACGCCATCCGGATGCGTTCCAGTTTATTAAAGATGTGGCCGTCGACTGGGACGAAAGCAAGTATCTGGAAGCGGAACCGGGAGATTACATCACCATTGCCCGCAAAGCGAAAGGGACGAACAACTGGTTCGTCGGAGGAATCACGGACGAAAACCCGCGCACCTCGACCATTACGCTGGATTTCCTTGAACCCGGGAAACGCTATGTCGCTACCTGGTATGCCGATGGAGAAGATGCCGGTTATATCCATAATCCGGCATCCTATCAGATCAAAAAGGGATGGGTGACTTCCAAAACAAAGATATCTACGAGACTGGCGCCCAGCGGCGGTTACGCGATCGGCATCATTGAAGCCGCACCGGCGGATAAAGGGATAAAGAAATTCAAATAAAGAGGGTTACCCCGCACATAATGTAAAAAGGGCTGTGGTTTGCTTGGCATTTCACAGCCCTTTCCATATCTTTGCCCCTCAATTTTCAATTTAATAACTATGGACGTAACGGAACGTTTTTTGAAATACGCCGGCTTTGATACGAAGTCTGACGAGAATGCCGGGATAACGCCCAGCGCTCCCGGACAAATGGAACTCGCCAGGTACCTTAAAACCGAACTGGAAACGTTGGGATTGGAAGAGATAACACTGGACGATAACGGTTATCTTTTTGCCACCCTTCCGGCAAACACGGATAAGCAGGCGCCTGTGATCGGATTTATCGCTCATCTGGATACAAGTCCGGATATGAGTGGGAAGCATGTGAATCCGCGTATTGTCCGGAACTACGACGGGAAAGATATTGTCCTTTCCGCGAAAGGGAATATCGTCTTGTCTCCTGTTCAGTTCCCCGAATTACTGGGGCATGTGGGTGAGGATCTGATCGTAACGGATGGGACAACGCTTCTTGGCGCGGACGACAAAGCCGGCATTGCCGAGATTATATCCGCCGTTGCTTATTTGCAACAACATCCTGAGATCGAACATGGCAAGATACGTATCGGGTTCAATCCGGATGAAGAGATCGGCTTGGGCGCGCACCGGTTTGATGTGGAAAAGTTCGGCTGTGAATGGGCGTATACCGTGGATGGCGGCGAAGTCGGCGAACTGGAATATGAGAACTTCAACGCGGCTTCGGCTAAGGTGACCTTCAAAGGACGGAACGTACATCCGGGATATGCCAAGAATAAGATGATCAATTCGATGTTGCTGGCCAAACGCTTTATGTCGTTGCTTCCCGCCCGGGAAACGCCCGAACATACGGAAGGATACGAAGGGTTCTATCATCTGACGGGAGTTACCGGCGATGTCGAGAAGACAACGGTCAGCTATATCATCCGTGACCATGACCGTGAAAAGTTCGAGGCGCGCAAACAAGAGATCGAACGTCTGGTGAATCAGATGAATGTGGAACTGGGCGGCGAATGGATCCTGGTAGAAATAAAAGATCAGTACTACAATATGCGAGAGAAGATCGAACCCGTTATGCACGTGATCGATGTGGCGTTTGCCGCTATGGAGGCCGTAGGCGTGAAACCGAACGTGAAACCCATTCGGGGCGGGACCGATGGAGCGCAGCTTTCATTCAAAGGGCTGCCTTGCCCGAATATTTTTGCCGGCGGACTGAACTTCCACGGGCGGTATGAGTTTGTACCTGTGCAAAGCATGGAGAAGGCCGTGCAGGTGATCGTGAAGATTTGCAGCCTCACTTCAAGCCTTTCCAAAGGAGAGGGAAAAAGCAGATGATAAGAAAGTAAACGATTATATTAATTACATTAATACTTATATTATAATGACTGATAATACAAATGTAACGGGGGTGAAGTCCACCCCATTCACAGAAAAGCATATAGCCCTGGGAGCTAAGATGCATGAGTTTGCCGGATACAATATGCCTATCGAATACTCCGGGATCATTGATGAGCACTTGACGGTATGCAATGCCGTTGGCGTTTTTGATGTTTCGCACATGGGTGAATTTTGGGTAAAGGGCCCTCATGCGTTGGACTTTCTGCAACGGATTACTTCCAACGATGTAGCGGCGTTAACTCCCGGTAAAATCCAATATACCTGTTTCCCGAATGAGGAAGGGGGGATTGTGGACGATCTCCTGTTGTATCAATACGAACCGGAAAAATACTTGTTGGTGGTCAATGCCTCGAACATTCAAAAGGATTGGGACTGGTGTGTGAAACACAATACGATGGGCGCTGAGATAGAGAATGCTTCCGGCCGTATGGCGCAGCTTGCCGTACAAGGCCCGAAAGCCGTCGGGCTTTTACAGGAACTCACGGAGACCGATCTGTCCGCCATACCTTATTATACCTTTAAGACAGGCAAGTTCGCGGGAGTAAGCGACGTGATCCTTTCCAATACCGGCTATACCGGAGCAGGGGGATTTGAGCTTTACTTTTATCCGGAACACGCAACCGCGATCTGGGATGCTATCGTTGAAGCGGGAGCCAGGTACGGCATTAAGCCGATAGGTTTAGGTGCGCGCGACACCCTTCGCCTTGAAATGGGATTCTGTCTGTATGGCAATGACCTGGACGATACGACCTCTCCTATCGAAGCCGGTTTGGGATGGATTACCAAGTTTGTGGATGGGAAAGATTTTATCAATCGTCCGGCTCTCGAGAAGCAGAAGAATGAGGGAACTGTGCGCAAGCTGATCGGTTTCGAGATGATCGACCGTGGCATTCCCCGCCAGGGCTACGCGATTGTTGATAGCAACGACGATCGGGTAGGGGTGGTTACCTCGGGAACGATGTCGCCAACGCGTAAAGTTGGTATCGGCATGGGGTATGTAAAGCCCGGATACGCCAAACCTGATACGGAACTGTACATTGATGTTCGTGGGCGTAAACAGAAAGTAAGGGTAGTTAGGCTTCCGTTCAGGAAATAAGGAAGTAAAGAATGAAAGAAGGTAAAAGACAGCTTATCGGGAATTATTTAACGTGAGTTCGACGTAATATTCAAATAAGTCGTTGAGTTATTGAATTATTACGTTGAGTTATGAAATTATTACGTCGAGATATGATGAGAATAAAACGAATCATAAATTTTGCAGGTGGCTTTTCAAATTTTGCGTTGGTCTCTCCGATTTCTGCGTTGGGCGTTTTGATTTTTGCGTTGGGCATTTGGGGTAAACGCGTTGGGCTTTTAGTGAAAACACCAACGCAAAAATCGAAACGCGTTGGGCATTTCGGGCGCGTTAATAGCACGTTGGATTTGCGGAGCGCATTAGATTTTTATACGCAATTGATGCGCTTAACCGGTTGAATTTCATGATGTTTACCACAAAGTGCGTTAGTTGCGTTAGATTTTGACGATAATTCGTATGAGAAAGCCTCAGTGCAATTAGAATGAAATGCTATCAGATCATCCTCAGACGGAATTCTCTCCAAATATTTTATGGTAATAGTTTGTATCTGAATTCATTATTTCATATCTTTGCGACCAAAATGGATGAAGGAGGAGGGGCGGTACGTTCCTCTTTTTTGCTCTTATTATAGTTAATCAATGATAGAAAAGAGTACAGTGAGTAAGATCGTTGAGGAATGGCTCGACGGGAAAAACTATTTTTTAGTGGATGTAACTGTTAGTCCGGATGACAGGATCGTGGTGGAGATTGACCATGCGGAAGGTGTTTGGATTGAAGACTGTGTGGAGTTGAGCCGATACATTGAATCAAAACTAAATAGAGAAAAAGAAGACTATGAGCTGGAAGTAGGTTCTGCTGGAATCGGACAGCCGCTCAAAGTGTTGCAGCAATACTACAACCATATTGACGAAGAGGTTGAAGTGTTGACTAAAGCCGGCCGTAAACTGACCGGCGTACTAAAAAATGCCAATGAGGAACATTTCACTGTTGGCGTTGCGAAGAAAGTAAAAGAAGAAGGATCTAAACGCCCTAAATTAGTGGAGGAAGACGAGATCTTTGCTTATGATGAAGTAAAATACACTAAATATTTAATTAGTTTCAAGTAAATTATGGCCAAGAAAAAGGAAGTTATCAGTCTGATAGATACATTTTCGGAATTTAAAGAACTGAAAAATATCGATAGAACCACGATGGTAAGTGTGCTCGAAGAGTCGTTCCGCAGTGTAATCGCTAAGATGTTTGGTACGGATGAAAATTATGACGTGATCGTAAACCCTGATAAAGGAGACTTCGAGATATGGCGTAACCGTGAAGTTGTGGCAGACGATGAGCTGGAAGATCCGAACCTGCAGATATCATTGACTGAAGCGCAAAAGATCGATGCTTCATTTGAAGTGGGAGAAGAGGTGACCGATGAAGTTCATTTTGCCGACTTCGGGCGTCGTGCTATCCTGAATCTTCGTCAGACCTTAGCCTCTAAGATCCTGGAACTTGAAAAAGACAGTGTATATAATAAATATACGGATAAGGTAGGTACTATCGTAAGCGCGGAGGTTTACCAGATATGGAAAAAGGAAATGCTCTTGATCGATGACGAAGGAAACGAGTTGCTACTGCCTAAAACAGAACAGATACCAAGTGACTTCTACAGAAAAGGAGAAACAGTGCGTGCGGTCGTCGCTCGTGTGGAAAATAAAAATAACAATCCTAAAATCATCCTGTCCCGTACCTCGCCTGTGTTCCTGCAACGCTTGTTTGAAATGGAAGTTCCGGAAATCAACGACGGACTGATCACCATTCGCAAGATTGCCCGTATCCCGGGTGAACGCGCTAAGATCGCCGTAGAATCTTACGACGACAGAATTGATCCGGTTGGAGCCTGTGTCGGAGTGAAAGGTAGCCGTATACATGGTATTGTACGTGAACTGCGCAACGAAAACATTGACGTGATCAACTTCACATCCAACGTATCGTTGTTTATTCAACGTGCGTTAAGCCCGGCAAGAGTTTCTTCTATCCGTCTGAACGAAGAAGAACATAAAGCTGAGGTGTTCCTGAAACCCGAAGAAGTATCGCTGGCTATTGGTAAAGGTGGCCTGAATATCAAGTTGGCAAGTATGCTGACCGAATATACCATCGATGTATTTCGCGAACTGGATGAAGAAGGAATGGATGAAGACATCTATTTGGATGAATTCAATGACGAAATTGACGAATGGGTAATTAATACCATCAAGTCAATAGGATTGGATACAGCAAAAGCTGTAATAAATGCGCCTCGTGAGATGTTGATTGAAAAAACAGATTTGGAAGAAGAGACGGTAGACGAGGTATTGCGAATTTTGAAATCGGAATTCGAAGAATAAATTAAAAATTGAAGAGTATAAAATCCTTTTCAGTTCTCAATGTGTGGCTTATTAAAGTTTGGGTTCAATTTTCAACTCTCAACTCTCAATTAAATTAAGTATGACGATCAGGTTAAACAAAGTTACAAGAGATTTAAACGTAGGAATAGCAACGGTAGTTGAGTTCTTACATAAGAAAGGGCATGCTATTGAGGCAACCCCTAATACTAAAATTACAGAAGAACAATACGCTATCCTTGTAAAAGAGTTTAGCACCGATAAAAATCTTAGACTTGAATCCGAGCGTTTCATACAGGAACGCCAAAATAAAGAACGTAATAAGGCGGCTGTTGCGATTGATGGGTATGAAAATGAGATAGAAAAACTGAAAGTCGAGAGTATAATTAAGGCTGAGATTCCGGAGGAATCGCGTCCGAAGTTCAAGCCTGTAGGAAAGATTGATCTCAGTAAACTGAGTAACCGCAAAGCGCCTGCGACGGAAGTTAATCCGGAATCAGCGCCTGCTGTCGAAGAAAAACCGGAAGAGAAAGTCGTAGAACCCGTGATAGAGAGTGTGGAAGAACCTGTCGTTCAACCGGAGGTGAAGGAAGAAGAAATAGTAAAACCGGTAGAAAAAGAAGAAGTAGAAGTTATAATACCAACTCAACCTCAACCTGTTGAAGAAGAAACGGTAAAAGCGGAAACTGAAGTATCGTTGGTTGAAGAACATGCGGCTGAGGACTCGAACGAAAACAAAAGAGAAGATATATATAAGGTCCGCCCTACTGAAATCGTTTCCAAGATCAATGTAATTGGCCAGATTGATCTTGCCGCGTTGAATCAGAACACTCGTCCGAAGAAAAAAACGAAGGAAGAAAAGCGCAAAGAGCGTGAGGAAAAGGACAAGGTTCGCCAGGATCAGCGTAAGTTGATGAAAGAGGCGATCATCAAGGAGATCCGCAAAGACGATAGCACCCTGATCAAGCCGGAAAGCACCGGAAACAAAAATAAGAAAAAGCGTAGTCGTATCAATAAAGAAAAAGTTGATATTAACAACGCTTCTAACTTCGCACGTCCTGATTTTAACGGTGAAAAAAACAGAGGCGGAAACCAACAAGGCGGTGGCCAAGGCCAGAATAATAAGCGCCGTAGCAACAAAGACCGCTTTAAGAAACCCATTCTTAAGCAAGAAGTTAGCGAAGAAGATGTAGCAAAACAAGTAAAAGAAACACTTGCCCGTTTGACCACTAAAGGAAAGAGCAAGGGTGCGAAATACCGTAAGGAGAAACGCGAATCGGCATTCAACCGTCAACAGGAGTTGGAGGACATAGAAAATGCGGAAAGCAAGATATTGAAAATCACCGAATTCGTAACAGCCAACGAATTGGCAAGCATGATGAATGTTGCGGTAAATCAGGTGATCGCGACATGTATGAGTGTCGGTATTATGGTATCTATCAACCAACGCCTGGACGCAGAAGCCATCAATCTGGTGGCGGAAGAGTTCGGATTCAAGACTGAATATGTGAGCGCCGAGGTATCTAACGCGATCATTGAAGAAGAAGACGCCGCTGAAGATCTGGAGCCGCGCGCGCCGATCGTAACGGTGATGGGACACGTTGACCACGGTAAAACTTCATTGCTTGACTATATCCGTAAGGCTAATGTGATTGCCGGTGAAGCCGGAGGTATTACACAGCATATCGGAGCGTATAATGTGAAACTGGAAGATGGCAGACGCATTACGTTTCTGGATACTCCGGGGCACGAAGCGTTCACCGCGATGCGTGCCCGTGGCGCCAAGGCAACCGATATCGCTATCGTTATCGCGGCTGCCGACGACGATATTATGCCTCAAACGAAAGAAGCGATCAACCATGCTGTGGCAGCAGGCGTACCCATCGTATTTGCGATCAATAAGATCGATAAACAGACGGCAAACCCCGAAAAAATTAAAGAAGGACTTGCACAGATGAACTTCCTCGTAGAAGAATGGGGAGGTAAGTACCAGTCACAGGATATTTCCGCGAAAAAAGGTACAGGCGTCAATGAACTGTTGGAGAAAGTGTTGCTTGAAGCGGAAATGCTTGAATTGAAAGCGAATCCGAACAGGCGCGCTACCGGTTCGATCATCGAATCGACGTTAGATAAAGGACGTGGTTATGTAGCTACGGTACTTGTATCCAACGGTACGCTGAAGATGGGAGATATCGTACTGGCAGGAGCACACTACGGTCGTGTAAAAGCTATGTTCAATGAACGTAATCAGCGCATAGAGAAAGCAGGGCCTTCGGAACCGGTATTGATACTCGGATTGAACGGAGCGCCGACGGCCGGAGATACATTCCACGTGATCGAAACAGAACAGGAAGCGCGTGAGATCACCAACAAGCGTGAACAGTTGCAACGCGAACAAGGCCTCCGTACGCAGAAGATCCTTACGTTGGACGAACTCGGACGTCGTATCGCGTTGGGTAACTTTAAAGAACTTCATGTTATTGTTAAGGGTGACGTGGACGGTTCTATCGAGGCATTGAGCGACGCGCTGATCAAGCTGTCGACAGAACAGATCCAGGTGAATGTCATTCATAAGGGTGTGGGACAGATTTCAGAATCGGACGTTACGTTGGCGGCGGCTTCAGACGCGATCATCATCGGATTCCAGGTGCGTCCGTCAAGCTCAGCCCGTAAGTATGCGGAACAAGAAGGGGTTGATATCCGCTTGTATTCTGTGATCTACGCTGCCATCGAAGAAGTAAAAGCGGCGATGGAAGGTATGCTTACTCCTGAAATGAAGGAAGAAATAACAGCGACGATAGAAGTTCTTGAAGTCTTCAACATCACGAAAGTAGGTACGGTAGCCGGGGCAATGGTGAAAGAGGGTAAGGTGAAACGTTCCGACAAGGCGCGCCTGATCCGCGACGGTATCGTGATCCATACAGGCGCTATTAACGCCTTGAAACGCTTCAAGGAAGATGTGAAAGAAGTGGCGACCAACTACGAATGTGGTATCAGTTTAGTGAACTACAACGACATCAAGGTGGGCGATATGATCGAGTCTTACGAAGAGATTGAAGTAAAACAAACATTATAATTCAATGGCTCTGTTTTCAGATAGAGCTATTGTTTCTTGAACATTATATATAATAGAACGCGGATGACGTGGAGTTAGCTCCGTATCGTCCGCGTTCCTTTTTTATTTACTATATATATAAAGGTATGGGATTGATAGATATAGTGATACTCGCGATCATAGGAATCGGAGCTTTCAGAGGATTCCTCAGAGGTTTTATACATCAGTTGGCATCCATTGCAGGATGGATTGCCGGATTCCTTGCCGCCAAGGCGTTTTACCTCATTGTGGCGGAGAAACTGGCTCTCTGTATCCATGACGCCTCTGAGCCGGCCCTTCAGATTATAGCGTTTGTGGCCGTCTGGATCATTACCTCTTTATTGTTCATGCTGGCCGCCTCATTCTTTACCCGTATTGCCGAGAAGCTCTCAATCGGAAGCTTTAACCGTCTTCTGGGCCTCCTGTTTGGAGCGGCCAAGTGGGCGCTCATTGTAGGGCTGTTGATCAATGCGCTCGACTCTATCGACACGGACAGTAACCTTATCAAGCAAACAAAAAAAGAGAAATCCATGTTATATTATCCCGTAAAGAATATCGTTGGCAGCTTTCTCCCTACCGTTAAAGAGATAACGAACAAATATATAATTATATAATTATGAAACAGCAAGAAGAACCCAATAAATATATAAAAGAGTTCACGCAGGAAAAGTACAAATACGGTTTCACGACCGATGTACATACCGATATCATCGGGAAAGGGCTTAATGAAGACGTGATTCGTGTCATATCCGCAAAGAAGAACGAACCGGAATGGCTATTGGATATCCGCCTGAAAGCCTATCGCCATTGGCTGACCCTGGAGATGCCGGCCTGGGCGCATTTGCAGATACCGGAGATTGACTATCAAGCCATCTCATACTACGCCGCCCCGAAGAAAAAAGAAGGGCCTAAGCATACGGACGAGATAGACCCGGAGCTGATCAAGACGTTCAATAAGCTGGGAATTCCACTGGAAGAACGAATGGCGTTGAGCGGGATGGCCGTAGATGCCGTGATGGACTCCGTCTCCGTAAAGACCACCTTCAAGGAAACACTGCTGAAGAAAGGAGTCATATTCTGCTCGTTCAGTGAAGCGGTACAGGAACACCCCGATTTGGTGAAGGAATACATGGGCTCCGTAGTAGGATACCGCGACAACTTCTTCGCGGCGTTAAACTCCGCCGTGTTCTCCGACGGATCTTTCGTATATATCCCCAAAGGCGTTCGCTGCCCGATGGAGTTATCGACCTATTTCCGTATCAATGCGGCCAATACCGGGCAATTCGAGCGTACGCTTATCATAGCCGACGAAGATTCGTATGTGTCCTATCTTGAAGGATGTACCGCCCCGATGCGCGACGAGAACCAGCTGCACGCCGCTATCGTAGAGATCATTGTGAACGACCGCGCGGAAGTGAAATACAGTACTGTCCAGAACTGGTATCCGGGTGACGCGCAAGGAAAAGGCGGGGTGTACAACTTCGTAACCAAACGCGGGAACTGTAAAGGCGTAAACAGCAAACTATCCTGGACACAAGTGGAGACGGGAAGCGCCATCACCTGGAAGTATCCTTCCTGCATCCTGGCGGGCGATCATTCGACCGCCGAGTTCTACAGTGTGGCAGTGACCAACAACCATCAGCAGGCCGATACGGGAACGAAGATGATACATATCGGGAGAAACACGCGCAGCACGATCGTAAGTAAAGGCATCTCCGCCGGTAAGAGCCAGAACTCCTATCGCGGGCTGGTGCGCATCGCCGGGAAAGCCGAAGGCGTCCGTAACTACAGCCAGTGCGACTCTTTGCTGCTTGGAGATCAATGTGGAGCGCATACATTCCCCTATATGGATATCCATAACGAAACGGCCATTGTGGAACACGAAGCCACCACGAGCAAGATCAGTGAAGACCAGATATTCTATTGCAATCAACGCGGGATATCTACCGAAGACGCCATTGGGCTGATCGTAAACGGATACGCCAAGGAAGTACTGAATAAACTCCCCATGGAGTTTGCCGTAGAAGCCCAGAAACTACTCTCTGTCTCACTGGAAGGAAGCGTAGGATGAAAGAATTTACGATTTACCGATTTACGATTTACGATTGAAATTACTTTGATTTACGATTGACTGATTTACGATTGACTGATTTACGATTTACGATTGAAGTTACTTTGATTTACGATTTACCGATTTACGATTTACGATTGAAGTTACTTTGATTTACGATTTACCGATTTACGATTTACGATTGAAGTTACTCCTCGAGATGATATTGAGAGAAT
>JAIRKY010000061.1 GCA_031259755.1 Mediterranea sp. (in: CFB group bacteria)
ATCCTGCTCGAAAAATGTACGTTTCGTTTTGAAAAGGTATGTACGCTTCGTTTTGCGGATTTTACTTTCTTATAAAAACTTTCGCTATACGTATAATGTGGGTTTTGTCATGCGCATAATGAGGGTTTTGTCATGCGCATGATGAGGGCCTTGTCATGCGCATAATGAGGGCCTTGTCATGCGCATAATGAGGGCCTTGTCATGCGCATGATGAAGGCCTTGTCATGCGCATAACAAAAGGGTCATCATGCGCATGACAAAAGTTTCACATCGGTGTCATAGGAACCGTTTCATTCTCTCTTTTTTCCAAGCATTAACTCGATAACGAATGCGGTTAACAACCCGATACCGCCAAATATAAGTACGCAAGATCCATAAATAATAGTAATTGTTTCTCTGGTATCCCAATTGTGTTTCGCATCAAAATAGTGGGGAATAGAGGTTGTACATATAAAAAAACCAATCAATAAGCCCAAGCCTACTCCTAAAAGCAAACATCCGCCCTTAAGCGTTCCGTAAGTAGTACGGGGTTGCGCATAGTTCGGTAGCGAGAAGCTATCCGGCGCAGGCAGGAACTGGTTATCGCTTAGCTTTTCGATGATACTCAGGCGTTCGCGACGGCATACAAAGAGTTCGAATAACTTATAAATACCATAAGTGATAATACTTATAACTACCGGAATTGTTATGAAATCCATAATGTAAGTTTTTTAAGTGATTAATAGTTTCATTCTTTGCTTAGTTTGACGCATTCCATATGGTGAGGTTACACATTTCAGTGATTAAGTGATTAAATTCTGTGCTTTTTGATTATGTTTGCGCGTAACCTTTCTTCACGTTTTACGTCTAATCAAGCAGAATGAAACCACAAGATGAAAATCTTTATATAAAAAGGATACTTGACGGAGAAACAGAGCTGTTCGCGCATTTTCTCGACCGGTACAGCCGTCCGGTTTATTCGCTTGTTATACAAATGGTCTCATCGCCTGAGGATACGGAAGAACTGGTGCAGGATATTTTCCTGAAGGCTTTTCGCGCGTTGGATAAATTCCGGGGTAATTCCAGCTTCTCTACCTGGTTGTATCGTATTGCTTATAACCAGGCGATATCGGCCGCCCGGAAGCAGAAAAATGAATATTCCTGTATGGACGAGAACGCTATCCGTCATATTCCGGATGAGGAAGCGGAGCAGTTCTTGTGTCTGTCGGATAATGAAGAAAGAATACTACAACTGGCTCAGGCTATCGACCGGTTAAGTGTAGAAGAAAAAGCGTTGGTCACTTTGTTTTACTATGAAGATAAAACGATAGATGAGTTGGCGATAATACTGGGACTATCCCAAGCAAATGTAAAAGTCAGATTACATCGTATACGTAAGAAGTTGTATGCATTAATGAAAGGTGAGTCGTATGGAAGAAAAAAATAATATGCTAAAGCAGGCCCTTGAACGTCGCATGAGTGATGGTTTACCTTCGAACTTTAACTATCATACGATGAACAGGATACGGTTGGAAGCTGCCAGACAACACAAACGGCATAGAATGATAAGTTGGTGTTGGCTTATCTTAGGTTCTTTGTTCTTATTGGGGCTTGGCATATATATACCGGCATTTTATCTGAAGACCAACTTCAGGGAATATATGCCTCAGATAGAAAACACACAACCGGTTACAGACTTGATTGTTTTTTATTGGTATATCGCCGTATTAGTACTGATCCTGCTGGGACTGGATCATTGGATGAGATCGTACCGAAGAAAAGCTTCGAAATACAAGATTGACTTTATGACCGGTCAACAGGGCGGTTCAAGAAGGTGAAAGCAAGGAAAAGATGAAGTTCAAATAAAAGTTAGATATGCCAGTCCTGAATTTTGCTCCTAAAAATTTGGTATTTAAAACAATATGATTACTTTTGCCCCCGGATACAAACAAAAACAAATGAGAACAATTTTAGCATATACATGTTGGTGGCGCCGCTTACAACTCCATAAAGTCGTAAGGTAGCGGTCTCGTGTATATATGTATATTAATGAAGAACTCTGTCGCGCCTGCGATGGAGTTTTTTGTTTTATCCCCCTTCATCGTCAAAACAGCGTTTAAAACAAGAATGAAATATATCAGTTATGGAGACTTTTTTAGTAGATCAAAATGGTTATTATGGTGAATTCGGAGGAGCGTATATCCCCGAAATACTCCACAAATGTGTAGAAGAATTGCAGAACACTTATCTGGAAGTGATGCGTAGCGAGAGTTTCGGGAAAGAATACGAGCAGTTACTTCGTGACTACGCGGGACGCCCTTCCCCACTCTATCCGGCTAAACGACTGTCAAAAAAGTACGGGTGTAAGATATACCTGAAACGGGAAGACCTCAACCACACCGGTTCGCACAAGATCAACAACACCATCGGGCAAATCTTGCTGGCGCGCCGTATGGGTAAGAAACGGATCATAGCCGAGACCGGAGCCGGACAACATGGTGTGGCAACAGCTACCGTATGCGCGTTGATGGATATGGAATGTATCGTGTATATGGGTAAAACCGATGTGGAACGCCAGCATGTCAATGTAGAGAAGATGAAGATGCTGGGGGCGACAGTGATCCCTGTGACATCCGGGAACATGACCTTGAAGGATGCGACCAACGAAGCGATACGGGACTGGTGTTGCCATCCCGCCGATACATTCTACATCATCGGCTCTACCGTAGGCCCACACCCTTACCCGGATATGGTATCCAAACTACAGTCTGTTATCAGTAAAGAGATCAAGAAGCAATTGACGGAACAGGAAGGGCGCGAACATCCGGACTATCTGATCGCTTGCGTAGGCGGAGGAAGCAACGCGGCGGGAACGATCTATCACTACATTGATGATACACGCATACAGATCGTATTGGCGGAAGCCGGAGGAAAAGGCATTGAAACCGGAATGACAGCCGCGACGATCAAACTGGGACAGATCGGGATCATTCATGGAGCGCGCACGTATGTGATCCAAAATGAAGACGGACAAATCGAAGAACCCTACTCCATCTCAGCAGGCCTGGACTATCCGGGCATCGGCCCGATACACGCGAACCTGGCTGCCCGGAAGCGGGCGACTGTATTTCCGATCAATGATGATGAAGCCATAGCGGCGGCATATGAACTTACACAACTGGAAGGCATCATCCCCGCGCTGGAATCGGCACATGCTATAGGGGTCTTAAAAAAACTCGACTTCAAGCCAACGGATATCGTTGTACTTACCGTATCCGGACGTGGAGACAAAGACATAGAAACCTATTTGAACGTACGATTTGACGATTAAAGTAACTAACTACTCATTACTAACTACTTATTACTTACTATTTATCATGGAAAAGAAAATATATACCTACCGTACCCGTTGCAAAAAGATGCTGGGAGATATGCATACCCCGGTCAGCATCTATCTGAAAGTGCGCGACTTGTATCCACAATCCGTACTCATGGAGAGTTCCGACTATCACGCCGGAGAAAATAGTTTATCATTCATCGCGCTCTGCCCGCTGGCAAGTATTAATGTGAATAACGACCGGGTTATTGAAGTTTTCCCGGATAATACGCAAACGGCTACTCCCTATAGCGCGTATGGAAATCTATCCGTGGCTTTTCAACAATTCATCAGTCGCTTCAACGTAGAGGGAGAGCATGCGGATGTATGCGGTTTATATGGTTATACAACATTCAACGCCGTGAAGTATTTTGAAAACATTCCTATCAAAGAAAGCCATGACGCGACGAACGACGCGCCGGATATTCTATATATCTTATATAAATACATATTGATCTTTAATCACTTCAAGAACGAATTGACACTTGTCGAAATGTTGACGGAAGGAGAATCAAGCGGCCTTTGTCTATTGGAATCCGCCATAGAGAACCGGAATTACGCTTCCTATAACTTCACTGTCACCGGACCGGCAACCAGCCCTATTACCGACGAAGAACACAAGGCGAATGTTCGTAAAGGTATCGCGCACTGTCTACGTGGCGATGTTTTTCAGATTGTGCTTTCCCGCCGTTTTATCCAGCCATACGCCGGCGACGATTTCAAAGTGTATCGCGCACTGCGCAGCATCAACCCCTCTCCTTACCTTTTCTATTTCGACTTCGGAGGATTCCGTATCTTCGGTTCATCTCCCGAGACACATTGTAAAATAGATGGCGACACAGCGTACATCGATCCGATAGCAGGCACAACCCGTCGTACCGGAGATAATCAGAAAGATAAAGAACTGACGGAAGCGTTACTTCGTGATCCTAAAGAAAACGCGGAACATGTGATGCTGGTTGATCTTGCCCGGAACGATCTTAGCCGTAACTGCCATGATGTACGTGTGCTGTTTTATAAAGAACCGCAATACTACAGCCATGTCATCCATCTGGTATCACGGGTTAGCGGAACGTTAAACGAAGGCGCGGACCGCATCCGGTCATTTATGGATACTTTTCCGGCGGGAACGCTGAGCGGAGCCCCTAAAGTACGCGCCATGCAACTGATCAGTGAGATCGAACCACACAACCGAGGGGCTTATGGCGGATGTATCGGTTTTATCGGATTGAACGGCAACCTGAATCAGGCGATCACGATCCGTACATTTGTGAGCCGCAACAATGAACTTTGGTTCCAGGCAGGAGGCGGCATCGTAGCAGGAAGCCAAGACGAGTATGAGCTACAAGAAGTGAATAACAAACTGGGAGCGCTTAAGAAAGCCATCGATATGGCCGCTTCACTTAAAAATTAAATGCGATGAAGAAATTACTGATAGTAGACAACTACGACTCGTTCACCTATAACTTATATCAACTGGTTCATGAGGCGGGAGGATTTGAGATCGAGGTACATCGTAATGACAGAATAGCCCTGGATGATGTGGAGCGTTTCGACAAGATCATCCTCTCTCCCGGGCCGGGCGTTCCGGAAGAAGCCGGACTGTTATTGCCGGTTATCCGCCGGTATGCTCCGACAAAAAGTATATTAGGCGTTTGCCTGGGGCATCAGGCTATTGGAGAAGCTTTCGGAGGTAAACTGGAAAATCTGGCCCTGGTATATCACGGCATACAAACTCCGATCGATATAACAGGCGAAGACTACATATTCCATCGACTGACTCAGCAATTCCTTGCCGGAAGATACCATTCATGGGTTGTTTCCCGCGAAAACTTTCCCGCGGATCTGGAGATCACCGCCGAAAGCCGGGAAAAACAGATCATGGCCATCAAGCATAAGAAATACGATGTACATGGTATTCAGTTTCACCCGGAATCTATACTTACGCCACAAGGACGAACCCTTATTGAAAACTGGCTTCTTGAAACGCAGATTAACGCAGATTGACGCAGATCAGCGTTCCAGAACTTAAAACCATAAACTATAAACTATAAACTCAAATATGAAACAGATATTATATAAACTTTTTGAACACCAATACCTGGGACGGGAAGAAGCCAGGGAGATACTGCAAAATATTGCCTCAGGAAAATACAATAACGAACAGGTAGCATCACTGCTCACCGTATTCCTGATGAGAAATATCTCGGTGGAAGAGCTTTGCGGATTCCGCGACGCACTACTGGAAATGAGAACCCGGGTAGAACTGGATGAATTTGAACCTATTGATATTGTAGGTACGGGAGGAGATGGTAAGAACACGTTCAATATTTCCACTTCGGCATGCTTCACTGTGGCCGGCGCCGGGTATCCGGTTGTCAAGCATGGAAATTACGGAGCGACATCTGTCAGTGGCGCCAGTAACGTGATGGAGCAACATGGCGTCAGATTCACCACGAACAGCGATGTGCTACGCCGCAGCATGGATGAATGTAAGATCGCTTATTTGCATGCCCCGCTATTCAGCCCCGCGATGAAAGCAGTAGCCCCTGTACGTAAAGCGTTGGCAGTACGTACCTTCTTCAACATGTTGGGGCCGCTTGTCAATCCGGCATTACCCAAATATCAATTATTGGGAGTGTACAGCCTGCCTTTGCTGCGTTTATACAGCTATACCTTCCAGGAAAGCCAAAGCCGGTTTGCCGTAGTACACAGCCTGGACGGGTACGACGAGATCTCCCTTACCAGTGAGTTTAAAGCCGCGACCAATGGCAACGAGAAGATCTACACTCCGGAAGACCTGGGTTTCAAACGTTACGCGGAAAAAGAACTGGACGGTGGAAATACGCCTGAGGACGCAGCCCGCATTTTCGACAACGTGATGAACAATAAAGCCACGGAAGCGCAGAAAAACGTCGTTATTGCCAATGCCGCATTCGCCATACAGGTCATTGAACCGCGAAAATCGCTGGAAGAGTGTATAGCCATAGCCGGAGAGTCGCTGGAAAGCGGGAAAGCCCGTAACGCACTGAAAAGATTCCTCGAAATAAACCATTGACCGAATGATGAAAACAAACGATATACTTTCGGAGATCATTGAGAATAAACGATTTGAAGTAGACTTTCAAAAACGTTCCATTCCACAGGAAGAGTTGCAAGACCGGATTGAGGCAAAGTTCCATGATCCGGTTTCCATGCGGGAATCATTGGCAAGATCCACTTCGGGGATCATAGCGGAGTTCAAACGGCGTTCACCATCCAAAGGGTGGATCAAACAGGATGCCCGGATTGAGGATATCATTCCGGCATATAAAAAAGCCGGAGCCTCAGCGCTCTCTATCCTGACAGATGAAAAGTTCTTCGGAGGTACGCTCATGGATTTACGTACAGCTCGTCCGCTGGTCGATATTCCCATTCTCCGCAAGGATTTCATCATAGACGAATACCAACTCTATCAAGCGAAGATCGTTGGCGCGGATGCTGTTTTATTAATTGCCGCAGCGTTGGAAAAGGAAAAATGTAGAGAGCTGACAGAAAAAGCGCATCAGATCGGGCTGGAAGTGTTATTGGAAATACACAGTGAATCCGAACTGGTCTATATTACCCCGGAAACAGACATGGTGGGCATAAACAACCGCAATCTGGGTACTTTCTATACGAATGTGCACAATTCGTTCCGCCTGGCTGAGCTATTACCCCAAAATACGCTTCCGGTCTCAGAAAGTGGAATATCCGACCCGGACACCGTCAGACAGCTTCGCCGGCATGGATTCCGTGGATTCCTGATCGGAGAAGCATGGATGCAAACAGTAGATCCGGGAGAAACATTGAGCACATTCATTCATCAACTTAAATCATCTCCTTTATGAAAAACAAGTTGATCAAAGTGTGTGGAATGAGGGAAGGAAAGAATATCCTCGACATCGAACAACTCGGTGTGAATATGATCGGATTGATATTCTACTCCAAATCGCCCCGGTGTATTTATGAGATACCCAACTATCTTCCCCAACAAGCCAAACGGGTAGGTGTATTTGTCAATGAGCGGAAAGAGTACATACAAATCATCGCAGATCGTTTTTCACTGGACTACGTACAATTACATGGAAATGAATCGCCGGAACTTTGCCGGACGCTACAACTTGCCGGCTTAAAGGTGATTAAAAACTTTCCGATCGCCACAGGAAGAGACTTGGGAAAGACGGAATTGTATGAAGGAACATGTGATTATTTCCTGTTTGATACTAAATGTAAAACATACGGGGGATCAGGCAAACAATTCGACTGGGACATTTTGCATGGCTATAACGGTCAAACACCTTTTATATTGAGCGGCGGTATTAACCTGTATAGCGCAAGAGCGTTAAAGTCGTTCGATCATCCGCGATTGGCCGGATATGATATCAATAGCCGGTTTGAAATCAGAGCAGGAGAAAAAGACGTAAAAAGAGTCGCTAAATTCATAAAACAGATAAAGGAAATGAACAGAATAAACCAACTATTCGATAATGGCAAAAGAGATCTGTTGTCTATCTACTTTTGCGCAGGAACTCCCGCATTAAACGGAACGGCAGAGGTTATCAAGGCGCTGGAAAAGAACGGCGTCAGTATGATTGAGATCGGAATGCCATTCAGCGATCCTATGGCCGACGGAATTGTGATCCAAAACGCTGCTACGCAGGCGCTGCATAACGGCATGTCACTGAAACTGCTTTTTGAACAATTACGGCATATACGCCGGGAGGTTCATATTCCGCTAATATTAATGGGGTACCTGAATCCGATCATGAGATATGGCTTTGAACGGTTTTGCCGGCAGTGTGTTACCTGTGGTATAGACGGAGTGATCATTCCGGATCTGCCGTTCAAGGATTATCAGGAAGAATACCGGTCGATAGCCGAAGAGCATAACATAAAGATCATTATGCTGATCACTCCGGAAACCAGTGAAGAACGGGTACGGGAAATAGACCAAAACACCGATGGTTTCATCTATATGGTTTCATCGGCCGCAACTACCGGAGTACAAAAGGATTTCAATACACAAAAACAAAACTACTTCAAACGGATAAAAGAGATGGAACTTAAAAATCCACTCATGGTAGGCTTCGGGATAAGTAATAAAGCCACTTTTGACGCAGCATGCAAATATGCTTCGGGAGCCATAATCGGCAGCCGGTTCGTGACGTTACTGGATGAAGAAAAGGATCCGGAAAAGGCCATCAGGAAACTAATCCAAGAGATCTATGATTAGGCGGTTACGATCCGCTCCCTAATCATTAATAGGGAGTGGCCTTGTAAAAATACCCACAATAAGGGATTGCGCACGCCCCGCGTACCCACTATCTTTGCAGCATCAGAATTAAATTAGTCATAATTTTATTACGTAGCCACTTAAGTAAAACAAAGTCCCGCCGAAGTGATTCGCCGGGACTTTTCTTTTGCGGTTCCAAGGCAGGGAACCGTAGGTTATTCTACCAAGGTTTGAAACGCGGATTAACGCAGATTTACGCAGATTATTTCTTCTTCGTGTTTAATAAATAATCCGCGTAAATCTGCGTTAATCCGCGTTTCAAACCTTAAAACCTCTGTGTCTCTGCGCCTCTGTGTTCAAAAGAAATAAATCATAAACAACGAAATGGTAAATCTGTAAATGGTAAATGAATCCTCCCTCATTCTTTCACGCACCGCACGGAGCAGCCGAAGGCCCGATTGCCGTTGCTGGACACGCTGACGGTGCCATTGCGGAAGTACAAGTCCGAAGCGTAGTTGCTGCTACTGGAATACGGTGACGCAGACCAATAGCGGCCGAGCGTACCTATGCCGCTGAGCGTACCCGAGCTGTAGCCATGGGACTCCGCGGCAGGATACAGAGCGTTATCACCCCAGTTATAACCGTAAGAGAAACTATCAACGATATTGGCTGGGGTAGTAGTGTCATCCTTGGCAAAACCATACCAGAGACTAGTGTCGTTTGAATCACCGACGGAATTCACCGGAACGCGCCAACCCGCAGGACAAGGATCATAAATCGTCTTTGGCGCCGAATGATCAGCAGAATGACCCCACAACGTACTATCACGAGCAGCATAAAGCCAATCGTAATCAGAACTGGGGCCTGCCGTAAGGAACACACTCGGATTCTGGATCGTATTCACAATCGTACCATTCGTTGAAGACGTAGCAACAGCAGTAAACGAACCCACAGCCTGCTGATCGCCAGATTTGCCTGTGGCAGGGAAAGGATCCTTCCTACCCCACTGGTAAAACAAACCCGTACCCGGATCAGGATCGGTACTGGTACCGGTACCAGCGAACG
>JAIRKY010000088.1 GCA_031259755.1 Mediterranea sp. (in: CFB group bacteria)
AAGCATCGGCGCGGAGCACGAAGTATTCGGCATATCCGGCCTCACCATACGCTTTTCCGTTAGTCAAGACTATCACCCAATTGTTCCAGTTGGCAGAACCGTTGGTGTGGTTGTAGAAACCAAAATGCATGGTTTGGTTGCCTGTCATCTTGACCAGTTCGGAGAAAGCAGACCACCATGGAGTAGTGAGGTCTTCATTACCAACGATAATATATTTACTTTCTTCTTCCTCTCCACCCGAACTCTTCAGACTCCATTCCTTGCTGGTGATCGTATTGCGGTAGATCGTCAGATCGTCCAGCCACAGATTCTGCGTTTGGCTGTCCGAACCATAACCTATATATAAATAAGATACGGAAGCCATGAACTGTACGATCTTCGAGCAGTCGAAATTGGTGATGGTTCGCTCGATCTTCTTTAATCCGTCTACATACACAAAATAGCCGTCGTTTGTCACGGCTACTGCAACGTAGTGCCATTCTCCGGCAGTCATTAGTCCGGTTTTGGCGGATGCGGGGTTGTTGTCCTCGAATGTTCCGTCTATACCTTCGTAGCTAAGCCACCCGTTAGCCGTAAAGAACATGCGCTGTGTGCCGTTCCCGTTTTGGAAAGAAAACAGTGCGCCTTCCAGATCCTGATCCAACTCCTCACTGGTATCTTCATCTGTTTGAATGGCCTGTTTCACCCAGAAGGTAAGTGAAACGCCATTTTGTACTTTTACACTGTTTAGCGGATTGGCAATGCGTGCATACCCCTCGTTTGAATAAAGTACGCTTCCTCGATCGTCGTCATCCCACAGGATCGGGGTATCTCCGCCACTATAAGCGAAAGGTTGGATAACTGTAGGATCAAGTTCCTCGTCGAAAGTAAGACTGGCTATTTGTTCCAGTTTCGGGTAAATCTGATTGCCTGCGGGTGGGTCCATTTGCCCCCAATCCTCACAGGAACCCATACAAAGAATCGTAAGAATTGCCATACATAACGGCCATTTTCTCGTCTTCATAATACTGATCATATTAGTTAATAATGATGTTAATAATATCGCTCATGGTATCTTTATTTCAGTGTTATTGAACACAATGTAGCAAATATAGCCAGACTGTATCTCTTACAGGTGGACATTTGTATTTTAAAGGTGGATATATGGGTACAGGTTTGTTTTTTAAGGCAAGAGATATGCGTTCTCATTATTTGACCGACCCTGTCCGAAGCCGATGTGAAACTTTCGCCATGCGTATGATGAAGGTTGTTTCATGCGTTTGAAACAAATTGTTTCATAAGCTTGAAACAATTGTTTCATAAGCGTGAAACAAATTGTATCATGCTTATGAAACAATCCGTTCGTTCTATTGAGACAGGTAAGATCAAGGCATCGTACGGGTAGTTCGTTCTATTGGGACGCATGTTTGATACCGGCGTTGTCTTTTCCGGACAGGCGTTATTTAAAATCAATCTAAATAGTTTGCAGCCTGCAAATAAATGAATTATCTTTGCTTTAAATTTTCCAATGGAGATAATTTATGCGGTTGTCCGAATTAAAAACAGGTGAAAGAGGAGTTGTCGTAAAGGTTTTGGGACATGGTGGATTCCGTAAACGAATCGTCGAAATGGGATTCATCAAAGGGAAAATAGTGGAAGTGTTACTGAATGCTCCATTGAAAGATCCTATAAAGTACCGCCTTATGGGCTATGAGATCTCATTGCGCCGTCAGGAAGCCGGGATGATTGAGATCATCAGCGAACAGGATGCTTTGGAACGTAATGCCGAACCTGACTATCATGCCGGTTTAAATGAAGATATAAGGCGCTCGGAAGAAGCGTTGAAACGCATAGCCCTTGGAGAACGGAAGACGATCAATGTTGCTTTGGTCGGGAATCCGAACAGTGGGAAAACATCGCTTTTTAATCTGGTCTCCGGTTTGCATGAGCATGTGGGGAACTATGGCGGAGTTACCGTAGATGCGAAAGAAGGTACTTTCAGGTTCGAGGGGTATCGTTTTAAGGTTGTCGACCTTCCGGGAACGTATTCCCTGTCGACCTATACTCCGGAGGAAATGTACGTGCGCAAGCATATTATCGAAGATACTCCCGATGTGATCATCAATGTCGTGGATTCATCTAATCTGGAACGTAATCTTTACCTGACCACGCAACTCATCGATATGAATGTTCGCATGGTGGTGGCCCTGAATATGTACGATGAGCTGGAAGATAGCGGGAACCAACTGGATTATCGTTTATTGAGCCGGTTGTTCGGCGTACCTATGGCGCCTACCGTAGCCAAGAAGAATCTGGGGATCGACCATCTTTTCCATATCGTAATCGACCTTTATGAAGGAGCGGGTCTTCTTGATAATGTGTATCGTCATATCCACATCAATCATGGCCCCGATCTGGAGAAGGCTATAGAGATGCTGAAAGATGCTGTTTCCGAGAATGAAGAGATCCGTCATAAATATTCTACCCGCTTTCTGGCCATAAAGTTGTTGGAGAATGATAAAGATGTAGAAGGATTAATACGCCGGATGCCTAATGGCGGGGATATTCTTGAAAAGAGGGATAAGTTGGCGCGTCGCATGTATGAGTTGACGAAAGAAGATACGGAATCGGCGATGACCGATGCCAAGTATGGCTTTATTTCCGGAGCTTTACGGGAAACATTTACCGATAATCACCGGGAACAGAAACAAACGACCAAAGTGTTGGATGCTATTGTAACCCACCGTTTCTGGGGATTCCCTATTTTCTTCCTGTTCATGTATCTGATGTTCGAGAGTACTTTTGTCTTGGGTGAATATCCGATGGATGGTATCGGGTGGCTCGTTGGGGTTATTGGCGATCTGATACGTGAATACATGAATGAAGGCCCACTGAAAGCCTTGCTTATTGATGGTATCATTGGCGGGGTAGGGGGCGTGATCGTTTTCCTGCCTAATATCCTGATCCTGTATTTCTTTATTTCGTTGATGGAAGATTCGGGTTATATGGCCCGCGCGGCTTTCATTATGGATAAGATCATGCATAAGATGGGATTGCATGGAAAGTCGTTTATTCCGTTGATCATGGGCTTTGGCTGTAATGTACCGGCTGTCATGGCTTCGCGTACGATAGAAAACCGGAAGAGCCGCCTGATCACTATGCTGATCAATCCTTTGATGTCGTGTAGCGCGCGTTTGCCTATTTATTTGCTCTTGGCCGGCGCGTTTTTCCCCGGTAAAAAGAGTTTGATATTATTGCTTCTTTATTCCGTTGGTATCCTGTTGGCCGTACTCATGGCGCGACTGTTCACCAGATTCTTTAAGGGCGATGATACCCCGTTTGTCATGGAGCTGCCTCCATATCGTATGCCGACTGCGAAGTCCATCTTCCGCCATACGTGGGAGAAAGGCGCGCAATACCTAAAGAAGATGGGGGGGATCATCATGATCGCATCCATCTTGATTTGGTTCTTGGGTTATTATCCCCAAAATGATGCGTATGAAACGGTTGCCGAACAGCAGGAGAACTCTTATATCGGCCGGTTGGGTAAAGCTATCGAACCTGTCATTGAACCGCTCGGGTTTGATTGGACGCTGGGTATCGGCCTGTTGACGGGAGTTGGCGCCAAAGAACTGGTTGTAAGTACTTTAGGAGTACTTTATGCTAATGACCCTGAAGCTGAAACCGTGAGCCTTGCCGAACGCATTCCTATCACTCCGTTTGTGGCGTTTTGTTATATGCTGTTCTCTTTGATCTACTTTCCATGTATTGCGGTTCTTGCTGCCGTTAAGCACGAATCCGGCAGCTGGAAATGGGCTTTATTTGCAGCGGTTTACACAACCGGATTAGCTTGGATCGTGACCTTTGTCGTCTATCAGACAGGCCGGTTGTTTATCTGATTCTCATGGTTGGTCTACCCCTTTTTTTTGATACCACTTCGTTATGATGTCTATGGCAATACAAGAATGGATCGTTGCAATCATCGTGCTTTTTTGTGTCATTGAGGCCGGGCGGCGTACTGTACGTTTTCTCCGGTCGGCAAAGGGCGACGATGATCCATGCGCTAACTGCGTTGGCGGGTGCGACCTGAAACGCCTGTTAGACGAGAAGCAGCAAGAATGTAAGAAGAACCAAAAGAAAGGGAACAAAAAATGCTGCGGTTAGTTGCTTAATTGAAATTTAGATAGTACCTTTGCAACCGCAAACAAGAAATCCGACAGGGTTCCTTGGCCGAGTGGTT
>JAIRKY010000072.1 GCA_031259755.1 Mediterranea sp. (in: CFB group bacteria)
GCAACTGCAAAACCAATACCGGAAAGCGATAGCGAAACTCTATAAGAACCGGCTGTAACCCTCCCCGCACGCTACAGGAATGAAAGGAGCATGAAGACAGGCCCACACTAGAGCGTAGATAGGGCCTACACTAGAGCGTAGATAGGGCCTATACTAGAGCGTAGATAGGGCCTATACTAGAGCGTAGACAGGGCCTATACTAGAGCGTAGACAGGGCCTATACTAGAGCGTAGACAGGGCCTATACTAGACCATAGATAGGGCCTATCTGCAATCGTAGATAGGCCTTTGCTTACCACTCCTCCGCGCAAAACGGGAGATTATGTGGCCGGAGACTTGTCTCCCCTCCGGCTGGGAGTTTTTCATGTAAAACAGCTACTACCTGCATCCTTTGGGCGGATTGTGGAGAAGACCCCCTCCGCCCTTCGGGCGCCTCCCCCTTGCAGGGGAGGCATTGCGGCCGCTCATTCCCGCACACACCGCACGGACATGCCGGTGGACCGAGCGTAACTGCTGGATATGTTGACTATTCGCAATCGTACCAATCGATACGTCAGCCCAAACAACTGCGATATCGAACGTATCGGTATACTCAGTGCCGTCTACGCGCAAGGTGTTGTCAAAGCCAGTACCATTATGATCGTAAGCGCGCGAAACCTCGAACCTCACCGTACCTCCGGGAGCAACGAGGTAAGCATTACTCAAATTTTTTCTTCCTTGATTTAGGCGTATTTTCAGTTTCCGTGTTCTTTATTAATATACTAAGCAGTAATGACGGATGACTTATGTATATTTGTCCGGCAATGCGCATCAAATAAAAAAATAAATTAGAATACCAATGAAGAACCGAAGATTATCTTGCGCCTTGTTTGCGCCCTTTTTTGTCTTCTACCTGATGGCGGGAAATGTCTCTGACAGCCGTATGAAGCCCTCGCGGGAAGATGTTCCTGAAAATGCTCCCATAGATGTGGCATCCGCCCGACGGAATTATGAAGCCATGCAACGTTCCATAGCCAAGGGATGGAATACGTGGGACACACGTTCCGTATTGAGACATGTGTTGTTGCCTTATGGAGTGGCCGTCGACATTCATTTTTCCACTGCCGATGGTCGACGAGCGGATCGTTTTTTTATAGGCGACAGGGCGAAGGGAGCGGCTCAAATGCGTCCGGGAGCGCACGCTTACGACGGGTATTATACGGATATAACCGCTTCGTGGAACGGGCTTTCCCTCCGTGTGGAAAGTGCGGCGGACGGGCTTTCCAATGTAATTGTCATCACTCCGCAAGCCGGGAGCGCCCCAGGAGGAAAAGTGATTGTTTCCATCAAAGAACTCTGGCAAAGAGCCAATGAAGTGTCTGTTTCCGGTAATCTGTTTTCTATTGAGACACTGGCAGATAGCCGGAATATCGACGGTGAGGTGTTGGGCGAATATATCGAGACCCGCGACGATGAAATCATATTGTCGGCGGATAAACCGGTCACTATAAACTGTGGCATCAAGCTCACGGACGGACAGGCCCGGCAGTTGGTCGACGATCACCGCGACCGTTTTGTTTCCGCCAACAGAGAAAAATATGGCGACTGCTATGACGAGTACAATGCCATGCAGAATGTATTAGGATGGGATAATATTTACGACCCTACGCTATACAAAGTCATTACCCCGGTGTCCAGAATATGGAATGTGGGTTGGAGTAACAGTCCCGACCTGGGAGGATTCGTCCTGTTCTGCTGGGATACATATTTTGCCGCCATGATGCTTTCTACCGATAGCAAGGAATTGGCCTACGCCAATGCCGTGGAGATCACCCGGGGCATAACGGAACAGGGATTTGTACCTAATTTCTACACGGAAAGCGATTACAAGTCGCGTGACCGATCACAACCACCTGTAGGCACGCTTGCCGCATGGAACATTTATCAGAAGTACAAGGATAAGTGGTTTCTGGAGTTGCTGTACGGCGATTTCCTGAAATGGAACCGCTGGTGGGACGCCAACAGGAAGACCGGCGGGCTTTTGTGCTGGGGAAGTTCTCCTTTCGAGCCGGTGACCTACCGTTATTGGGAACTGGTAGGCGTGAACGAGACGTATGGCGGCGCATTGGAATCCGGTCTGGATAATTCCCACATGTATGATGATATTCCTTTCGACAAACAACGGCATCAGCAGATGTTGAACGATGTGGGCCTGAACAGTTTATATATTATGGATTGCAACTTGCTTGCCCGGATCGCCGATGAGTTGGGACAACGGAAAGATGCGGAAGAATTGCGCAGACGAAGCAGAGAATATTCGGAAAACCTTTCCCATTTGTGGAACAAGAAAGATGCGTTCTATTATAATTTCCGGACGGATACGAAGGAACCTAACCGGAGGACTTCTCCGACAAACTTCTATCCCTTGCTCGCAGGCGTCCCTTCGGAAAAACAGGCCGAAGCCATGTTACTCAAGCATCTTTTGAATCCGGACGAGTTCTGGGGCGAATGGGTGATCCCCGCAACCCCCCGCAATGATCCTGCTTTTAAAGACAACACGTATTGGCGCGGACGTATCTGGGCTCCTCTCAATTTCCTTGTCTATATGGGCCTTCGTAATTACGATACGCCTGTCATTCGTGATATCCGCCGGCAGTTCTCTGAGAAATCGAAGAATCTACTCCTGAAGTCGTGGCTCTCCAACGGCTATGTCTTTGAGAATTACAATGCGACTACAGGCGCGGGCGATGATGTGGTAAACAGCGACAAGTTCTACCATTGGGGGGCATTGCTCGGATTTATCGACCTGATAGAGCAAGGATATTATTAATCTCCGTCAACATAAACTTAACTAATATGAAGAATGTATTTGCAACTCTCATTTTCCTTTTGATCCTGTCCGTATCGGCACAGGCGCAAGAGATGGCTTCTAATGTAGCGTATAAAGACAGTACAGTCCGTTTCACGGTTGTCACGGATGGGGTCATACGTATGGAATGGGCCTCCGACGGCCGGTTTACGGACAACCCGTCTTTTATTGCCGTCAACCGTACTTATCCCCACGTGGATTATAAGGTCAGATCATCCGGTTCCACGGTAGAGATCACGACCGCAAAGATGAAGATGAAGTATAAAAAAGGAAGCGGAAAGTTTACGGCAGATAATTTATCGGTCGTTTCCGCCAAAGGAATGTTACCATTCAGTTGGAAACCGGGCAAGAAGCAACAAGGTAATCTGAAAGGTACTTACCGGACACTCGACGCTTACGAGGGCGACCAGTATTATTATAAAGAAGACCTGGCAGAAGGAGAAGACCCGACGATGCCTATAGAAGACGGCCTGCTCGCCACGGATGGATGGACACTGGTGGACGATTCCCAAGGTTTGCTCTTTGACCGGTCGGACTGGCCTTGGGTGGAACAGCGTTCGGATACGACCGTCCAGGACTGGTATTTCATGGCTTACGGGCACGATTACAAAGCCGCGTTGAAAGACTTCACCGTTTTTGCCGGGAAAGTTCCATTGCCGCCGCGTTACGCCTTTGGCTATTGGTGGTCCCGTTACTGGTGCTATACGGACAACGAACTCCGGGACCTGGTACGCAACTTCCGGACGCACGACATTCCGCTGGATGTGATGGTGATCGACATGGACTGGCATTATACCGACCCCGGAAGAGGCGGCTGGACAGGATTCACCTGGAACCGGGGATTGTTCCCCGACCCTGCCGGCCTGCTGGGCTACCTGAAACAGGAAGGAATGCAAGTGACACTCAACCTGCATCCCGCCGACGGTGTCGCCTGGTTTGAGAAACAATATCCGGAAATGGCCGAATGGATGGGCGCAAACCCTGACCCTGCCGAAAAGGATACCATCAAATGGGCCGGTTCCGACAAAAGATTCATGAGCGGCTGGTACAACACGGTACTGCGTCCGTTGGAAAAGATGGGCATCGACTTCTGGTGGCTCGACTGGCAACAGGAACTGAACGACGCGAAAATCCCGAACCTGAGTAATACCTGGTGGCTGAATTACAGTACCTTCTCTGACATGCAGCGCAACCGTTCCACCCGTCCCATGCTTTATCACCGCTGGGGAGGATTGGGCAACCACCGGTATCAGATCGGTTTCTCCGGGGACGCAGTCACCTCATGGAAATCGCTCGACTTCCAGACCTGGTTCAATGCCACAGCCTCCAACGTATTGTATGGCTATTGGAGCCACGATTTGGGAGGACACTACGGCGATACGATCAATCCCGAATTGCTCACCCGCTGGATGCAGTTTGGTGCGGTAAGCCCGATCATGCGTACACACGCCACGAAAAGCGGAAAACAGGATAAGGAACCTTGGCGCTTCGGGAAAAAATACTTCGAAGTATTGCGGAGCACCGTGCTCCAACGATACCGGTTGGCCCCTTATATTTACAGCATGGCGCGCAAGACACACGAAGAAGGTTTATCGCTTTGCCGCCCCTTGTATTACGATCATCCCGAAAACAAGGAATCATACAGTTTCAAGAGTGAATACATGTTCGGTGACCAAATGCTGGTGGCGCCGGTGACTGCCCCGACGAAAGACGGATACACTACACTCGAAGTATGGCTTCCCTCCGGCAACGAATGGTACGAATGGCATACGGGCACGCTGCTGAAAGGCGGACAAACCGTGCAACGTTCGTTTGCCATCGATGAATATCCGTTATATTTCAAGGCGGGTTCCATCATTCCGATGTACGGTAAAGTCGAAAACCTGCGTAAGAATGACGAACCTGTCGAAATCGTTGTCGTCCCCGGCGGAGACGGATCGTTCGAGATGTACGAAGATAACGGCAACGACAAGGAGTATGAACGAAACTTCGCCACCACCACGCTGGTCTCCGTGCGTAACGGCAACGAACTGACAGTGACCATCGGCGCACGCCGGGGAACGTATTCCGGTATGCCGGAAACCCGTAACTTTACGCTAAGCGTACTGGCATCGGTTATCCCGGAAACCGTCTCGGTGAACGGCGAAAGCACATCTTACCGCTATGACGGCGATGAACTGGCCTTAGTCATCGACATTCCGGTGACGGATTGCGGCTTGGAGAAAGTCATTCAGATCACATATCCGGCTTCCGCGATTGATCTGACGGACGGCCTGACAGGAAAGTTCCGCCGCATCCGGAAAGCTGTATATGAGTTGAAATACCGGTGGCCGGGCGTACAGCTCAACGATGACATGAGCCGGATGGAATCGATCAACAGGGAAGTGACGTATGATCCCGAACGGTTGACACCCTGCATCGAACGTTTCCGCACGAATTACGACAATCTGCCGGGAATATTGGATAAGCAAACGGCATGGTCATGGCGAGGTACGGCACCGATCAACGCCGACGATCGCCAGTGGTTCCTGAATTTTATCCGCTATAAAGAATGAAAAAGCTGTTATTCATCCTCCTCCTCTTACTTCCGGCAAGCATGCGGGCACAGGAAGAGGAAACCCTGCAAAGCCTCGCCCGGCAGTTCGCTTCGCCGGCAGACAAGTATAAAGCCCACGCCTGGTGGCATTGGATGGGGGCAAACTTCTCCAAGGAAGGAATCGGGAAGGACCTTCGCGCCATGAAGGAAGCCGGCATCGGAGGAGTGGTAGTATTCAACGCACCGGCATGGCTCGACACCGCGAAGAATCCATGGCCATGGCAGACCTACCGTAGCGACGCCTATTGGGATGCACTCGAAGTGGCGCTCCAAACATCCAAGGACTTGGGTATGGAAGTCGGGATACACAATTCGCCCGGATGGTCCACTACCGGAGGACCTTGGATAAAGCCCGGGCAAGGGATGCAGGCCGTAGCTTTCAGCATCACCAAACTAAAAGGCGGGCGGACAGTCAGAGCAGTTCTCCCCAATCCGAAAGAAGGCGAAGCAACGGCCGTATACTTCAAGGACGTAGCCGTCATGGCCATTCGCGACCGTAAGCCGGTTACTGCGGCGGACATCGTAGACGTGTCGGCCTTCTTCGAAAAGGGCATCCTGACTTGGGAAGCGCCGACCGGAGACTGGACTATCTACCGTTTCGGATACGCCCCCACCATGCAGCACACCCACCCCACCCCGGAAGACGTGGCCGACAGCTCCCTGGAAGTGGACAAGATGAACCCCGAAGCCACGAAAGAACACTGGACGAATGTACTCGGCCCGTTGCGCAAACGCTTCGGCAAATACATCGGCACTACGTTCAACTCGATCTGGATAGACAGCTACGAAGCCAGAGACCAGAACTGGTCGCCCAACTTCCGCGAGGACTTTATCCGCCTGAAAGGTTACGACCCTGTCAGACAGATCATCCTTGCCTGTCAGCGGGGCGACAACCTGTTGAACCCGGAGATGAACGGCATACACACCCCCCGACCGGCCTTTGCCGAAGAAACCAACCGATTCCTGCAGGACTATGCCGAGGTGATCAACCGGTTATTCCTGAACTGTTGGGCCATGGGGAAGGAGCTGGTCAACGAAGCCGGTTTCAGCTTATGCTTCGAACCTTACGGAAGCATCTGGGACGCTCCCTTCGATCTGACGGAAGGAATCGGTATCGCCGACATTCCCGTCACCGAGTTCTGGGTCCACAGTCATGAAGTGTCCGGCGGAACGGACTTTGCCACGGCCGCCGCCCGCAGCGGGAAGCGTATCGTCGGCGCAGAAGCCTTTACGGGTATGGAAGCTACATGCACTTTCACCGAAACGCCTGCCATGCTCAAGCGCCCCGCCGATATGGGATACGCCGCCGGATGCAACCGTTATTACCTGCATTCATGGGCGCATAATCCATTGGACGATACGTTCCGCCCCGGCTGGTCGTTTGCCCATTACGGTACGCATTTCGGCCGCAACCAGACCTGGTTTGAACCGGGGAAAGCGTTCTTTACCTACCTTGCCCGTTGCCAGATGCTGTTGCAGCAAGGCGCGATGATCTCTACCGACGGTTTTATCTTGCAACGCAGCCTGCCCGAAGCCGAGATATTCTTCGTCCGCAATCCGTATGACGCAGCGGAAAAGGAATATGCCTTCCCCGTTACGGGGCGTGTTCCCGAACTTTGGGACGCCTATACGGGAACGATCAGAAGCACGACGCATTGGCGGCAGGACGGGAATAAAATGTACGTCGCCCTCAGACTGGAAAAGGACGAATCCGTCTTCGTTGTATTCACCGCACAGAAAGGAGCATACCCCGTTCAGCCCGAGGCGGAAGCACTGAAAGAAACCGCCACACCTTTGCATGGGAACTGGAAAGTAACCTTCCATCCGAAGACCGGCGAAGCCTCTTTTACCCAAACCCTTACCGGACTCGTTGATCTCAGCAAACAAAAGGACAAGAGACTCAGCTACTTCTCCGGTACGGCGGTATATGAAACCACCTTTACCGTTTCCGCCCGGGACCTGCAAGACGGTAAGCGCCTGACGATCGATCTGGGCGAGCTGTACGACCTGGCGGAATTGGAGATCAACGGAAAGAAAGCCGGCGTGTTGTGGATGCCTCCTTATAAAGCAGATATATCGGCCTTCGTAAGAGACGGCGAGAATATACTCCAGGTGCATATCACCAACACCTGGGTCAATCGCCTTATCGGCGACGAGCAATATCCCGCCGACTTCGACTGGACGGACAAGAACCAGGGATTACGCGCCATGACCGGTCTTCCCGACTGGCTCGTAAAGGGACAACCGCGTCCGGTGAAAGAGCGGAAGGCTTTTGTTCCATGGTACTACTTCGGCAAGGATTCCCCCCTGTTGCCTGCCGGTTTGCTGGGGCCGGTAACCATTGCCCGTCAGGACGTTCCGGTTTACGACCTGCAATGCGAATACCTGACGAACCCACTGGGAATAGACGATCCCTACCACTCGGATCGGGCGGAGGACTTCAACGGCTTTTCCCCCCGCGTAAGCTGGAAGATCGACAGCCGAAGCGAAACAGGAAAACAACAGGCATACCGGGTTGTCGTTACAAACACACAAAAAGATACGGTCTGGGATAGCGGAATCCGGCAGGACAACCGGCTATTCTGCTTCATACCCGGCAGTGCAATGACGTCCGGCACGGCGTACGATTGGAAAGTAGGCGTCTACGACCGTGATCTGTCCTCCTGCACATGGAGCGGACAAGCCCACTTCTCGACAGGATTACTCGACAAAGACTGGCAGGGGAAATGGATCAAACACCCCTCAGCACCGGCCGAGAGCCACATCCGGTTCCGGAAGGAATTCATCCTGCCGGAAGGCAGTGCGCCGGGCAAACCTGTATTCGCATACGTGGCTTCCATCGGTTACCATGAACTGTACGTCAACGGAACGAAAGTCGACGACAGGGTGCTGGCTCCCGCCGCATCTCGTCTGGATAAACGGGTGCTATACGTAACTTACGACATTCGCCCCCTGCTGAAAGACGGCCGGAACCTGATTACCGTCGACTATGCACCCGGCTGGAGCATGAACAACTTCTTCGCACCAAGAACAGGCCAGGGATTGCTCGTGCAAGTCTATGGAGACGGGAAGCATTTCTCCCTCGCTTCCGATGCCACCTGGACATGTACGGAAGGACATGGCCGGAACATCGGGCGCTTCGATTTCATGGATATGGGCGGAGAACTGGTGGATGACACCAAACAGAAGGACGCCAACTGGGTACGTGCTGCGGAAACTACGCCTTACACATCCTCACGGCCCATCCTCACGGCCCAGATGACCGACCCGTCCCGCATCATCGATACCATTCCGGCCAAGGCCGTGTCCGTAATAACCGATCCGTCCCGAACGGCTTTGCAGAAAACCATCTATCGGGTAGATATGGGCAAGGAATTCACCGGTTTCCTGCAAGCCGAGTTCGACGGCCTACAACGGGGCGATACCGTCGAGATCATGATTTCCATGCGCGACGATGACCCGGAACGTGTAGAAGCCACTTACGGTATTGGCAACAAGGTGGTCGAAGAGCAGAAACAACGTCAACTCTATATCGCACGTGGCCAGAAGGGAGAGACCTTCCGCAACCGATTCAATTTCTTCGCAGGAAGGTACATTCACTTCCGCGGGCTCCGGAAAGCGCCGGAATTGAAACACATCAAAGGCCTTGCCGTATCCTCGGCAGCAGAAACCGGCGCATCCTTTGCCTGCTCGGACACCCTTTACAACCGCATCTTCGCGTTGGATACATATACCTATCAAATGTGCCATACCGAAGGTGTGACCGTGGATTGCCCCAACCGCGAACGGCTCGGCTACGGACCCGAAGGGGCGTATCAGACTGCATGGGGACTCGGATTGCCTTACTTCCGCTCGGCAGCCCATTACGTGAAGAACGTACGCGATTGGGCGGATGTACAGTTCGAAGACGGTTTCATCAACAACGTAGCTCCGCAAAT
Organism: Mediterranea sp. (in: CFB group bacteria); assembly: GCA_031259755.1. Classification (GTDB taxonomy): domain Bacteria; phylum Bacteroidota; class Bacteroidia; order Bacteroidales; family Bacteroidaceae; genus Bacteroides. The sequence goes on from JAIRKY010000072.1 coordinate 9,382, forward strand.
AAGCGACATGTACGGCTGCGCGCTCAACGGAACGGCCATCTTAAATATAGCCTGGGAGCATTACCGCCTGTATGGCGACAAGCGGATACTGGAGTTGGCCTATCCGGTAGGCAGGAAGTGGCTGGGATTCTTGTCCGCTTATGTGAAGGATGACATGCTGACCCGCTACGCAGATCACGGTTATTTCCTTGGCGAATGGGTCAGTCCAGGGCCGGTGTTCGAATATGCGGAGACCGAAGAAGCCCTGTTCTTCAATAACTGCGCGTACGCGATGACGCTCGATTTCATGTGCAAGATAGGCGATACCCTGGCCGATCATGGCGATACTCTGGCCGATCGTCAGGAAACGGCGACCGACAAAGAGAAACTCTCCGCATTGCGGAACGCCTTGCACCGCACGTATTACTATCCCGGGACGGGCTGTTACCTGAACGGAGACCAGGTGCGCACCTCGTTTGCCTTGTACGCCGGCCTTGTCCCGGACAGCCTGACCGAAAGCGTAGAGCAACATTTAAAGGAAAAACTGAAAAGCCAGGGATATATCGACATCGGCAGTTTCGGGCGCTACCCGTTCTATCAGACAGTGTTGGGCCGAGCCGGTTACCTGGACCCTATCGGTAAGTTACTGAGCAAGACGACCTATCCGGGTTATGGCTATTTCGTGGCGCAAGGATGCACAACGTTCCCTGAGATGTGGGAGATAAACCAGCCCAACTCTACCGTGATCCATACGTCCTATACGGGAATCTCGGCCATATTGATCAAAGGATTCGCCGGCATCCGTGAAGAAACCTGCGGTAGCGATACGATCCTGATAGCCCCCGAACCCATCGCCGGACTGACCGGATGCAGCGCTACGGTGGAAACGCCGTATGGAACAGTGAGAAGCGCCTGGCAAAGAAGCGACGACGGAGTAAACTACCGTTTTACGATACCTTTCGGCATGGTAGCCCGGTTGCGTCTGAAAAATAGGGAAGACGAATACATACAGGCGGGAGATGTGGCGCGTTCTGTTACCCAACAGAAGGTATCCAGAGACCGGTTGGACACCCCACCGGCTGACGATGACCTTTTTCAACAAAATATGACAAAGAAATAATAACCCGCAAAGAGGTAGACGATTCCCGACGACCGATTTGCACTAATCAGATTTAACGTATGAAGAAATTATGGATGACCGGATTTTGTATCCTTTCCCTTCTGACCGCCTGCAACAGCGAGCGAGCCGCGGAATGGGTGATGACAACACCGGATGCCGCATGGCAAAAACAAGACGTAAAAGAAATCACATTTGTGAACAGTGAAGAACCGGACGTAACCATACATGTGGAACATCCCGGGCAGGACATTGAGGGGTTCGGCGCATGCTTCAACGAGTTGGGCTGGACATCACTCAGCCTCCTCAGTGAGGCCGACCGCAATTCGGTGATGCGTGAACTCTTCGCGCCGGGCGTGGGCGCCAACCTGACGGTCTGCCGCATGCCCATTGCCGCCAATGATTTTTCGCGCGATTGGTACTCGTATAACGAGACGGACGGCGATTTCGAGATGAAACACTTCAGCATCGCCAACGACCGCGAGACGCTTATCCCGTTCATCAAAGAAGCCTTGAAGTATACACCCGACCTCAGGCTGTGGGCCTCTCCCTGGAGCCCCCCCACCTGGATGAAGGACAACAAGCATTATGCCTGCCAACCGCTGGACACTTCTTTCTTCGATAATGTAGGGCAGAACGGCATACGTCCCGATCAGGTACGCCGCGAAGGCATGAACATGTTCATTCAGAAAGACGCTTATTTCAAAGCGTACGCCCTCTACTTCGCCCGATTTATCGAAGCATACCGTGCCGAAGGTATCTCTATCGCCATGGTGATGCCCCAGAACGAGTTCAATTCTTGTCAGCCATTTCCGAGTTGCACCTGGTTGCCGTCGGGGCTGGCCACTTTTATAGGTAAGCACCTGGGCCCGAAGATGAAAGAGCTTGGCGTGGAACTGATGTTCGGAACCATGGAACGCCCCACCCCAGCGCTCGTCGACACAATACTGACCAATCCCGACAGCGGCAAGTACCTGACCGGCGCAGGTTTTCAGTGGGCAGGCAAGAAATCCCTTCCCGATATTCATAAGCGCTACCCCGGCCTGCGGATTTACCAGACCGAACAGGAATGCGGCGACGGCAGGAACGATTGGGAAGGATGTACGTACTCATGGGATCTGATGAAGCATTATTTCAAGCATGGTACGAACGTATACGATTACTGGAACATCTCCCTCGAGAAAGGCGGGATGAGCCGTTGGGGATGGACGCAGAACTCGCTCGTTGTGGTCGACAAGGAAGAGCGTACCTACAACTATACGTACGAGTATTACCTGCTGAAACATGCCAGCCATTACGTATTGCCCGGTGCGAGGTTTCTGCCTTTGTCGGGTCAGTTCACGGACCTGCTTGCGTTCCGCAATCCGGACGGAAAGTATGTGCTGATCGTCCACAATAACCAGAATACGGTAACCACCCGGGTCGTGAAAATAGGAGATAAGTATGTGTCGTTAAAGCTACAGCCGCAATCGTTCAACACGGTTGTCCTGTCATTAAATCATAAGAACTATGCGTAAGATCAACATGTTAAGGCATCTGGGATGTTGCCTTTTGTTATCCGTCCTTGGCGTGTCCCATCTGGAAGCCGGGAACGATCCGGGAAATGATGTATGGAGCCTGCGTACTTCCGACTGGAACGCAACGTACATAGGCGCTCCGGTTGCAAACGGCGGGATAGGTATCTTGCCCTGGAAAGAGCCGTTCTCTATCCGTCATGTCGTACTGAACCATGTGTTCGACGCCGAAGGGCCGCAAGGAGTCAGCAGGGTGTTGCGCGGGATCAATCCCTTTCTGCTGGAGATGCAGATCGACGAAGAGCTGATCGGCGCAGGCAACATTTCCGGTTGGGAGCAGCGCATTGATATGAAGGAGGCCAGCCACAACACACGCTTTACGGCAGCCGGTAAAGCCAACGTGAGCTATAGCGTATATGCCTTGCGTAACATGCCCTACTCGGGACTGATCCGCGTAGAGGTGGAAGCGCTGGCCGACGTGGAACTTTGCTTCGCCAATACGATCGAAGCGCCCGACGATTATGAGTCACCTTCGTTCTGTTCCCAACCGATAAACGGTGAGAAAGCCCGTTCACTCGTGTTCCGTAAAAGCGCCTTCTCCAAATACAGGCGCCGGGCGGTCTCCGCATCGTCCGCTTTCCTTTATGAGCGGAACGAACGGGGATTGACCATTGCAGCCCAGGGCGAACGGAACGTACTTACTCTGTCGCTCAAGAAGGGCGGGAAGTTCTCTTTCGCGCTTGCCGGCGCCGTCTGTTCGGACAGGGACTTCCTCGACCCTTACAATGAATCGGACCGGCAAGTGATCTACGCCGCGCAGGAAGGCGCCGACAGACTGATCGCCGCCCATAGAGCGCTATGGAACGGGTTGTGGAAGAGCGATATTATCATCGAAGGCGATGACGAAGCGCAGCGTGCAGTCCGTTTCGCACTCTACAACCTCTATTCCTACGTGCGCGAAGGTAGCGGATTGAGCATCTCCCCGATGGGATTGTCGGACAGCGGATACAACGGTCATATCTTCTGGGATTCGGAGCTTTGGATGTATCCGCCGATGCTTTACCTGAACCAGGGGATGGCCAAGTCTATGATCGATTACCGCACCGACCGTCTGGCCGCTGCCTGCACGAAAGCCCGGGCCTATGGCTATCGTGGCGCCATGTTCCCGTGGGAGAGCGACGATGCGGGCGAAGAGTCGTGCCCCACTTGGGCGTTGACAGGACCTTTCGAGCACCATATCACGGCGGATATCGCTATCGCTGCCTGGAACTATTACTGCGTCAGCCGCGACAAGGGTTGGTTGCTGGAGAAAGGTTTCCCCCTGATCAAGGAGGTGGCTGACTTCTGGTTGAGCCGTTCGGAAAAGAACGCGGATGGTACGTACTCCGTCCGCAATGTGGTATGTGCGGATGAATACGCCGAAGGTGTGGACGATAACGCCTTTACAAATGGCGCCGTGATCCGTGCCTTGCAGGCTGCCGTCAAGGCGGCGGAAGTATGTGGCAAACCTGTGGACGCGGCATGGCGGCAGGTGGCCGACGGGTTGGTCATCCCGGCTTTCGAAGATGGCGTTACACGCGAGCATGCCACTTATGACGGACGGATGATAAAGCAGGCCGATGTGAACCTGTTGGGCTATCCGTTAGGGATCGTCTCAGACCCGGAACGGCAGAGGAAGGATATGGAATATTATGTGGATCGCATCGACACAGAGAACGGTCCCGCCATGTCCTACTCCATCTTTTGCGTGCAGTATGCGCGGCTGGGAGATGCGGAAAAAGCCTGGGAGATGTTCCAACGGAGTTACCGGCCCAATTCGCGCCCTCCCTTCGGGGTCATCGCCGAAACGGCTACCAGTGAGAATCCATACTTCGCTACCGGTGCGGGCGGTATGTTGCAAGCTGTGATCAGCGGTTTCTGCGGACTGGACATCACGGATCAGGGTATTCGCCAGGTTCCATCCGTATTGCCCAAGCATTGGAAAAGGGTTACAGTGACGGGAGTAGGGCCGGAGAATCTAACGATAAACAAGAAATGATATGAGACATCAAACGATGAATCGAGGGGTGAAAACCGCTTTCATGATCCTGCTCTTTTTTCCGGCGGTCGTGTCCGGACAGAGCTATACTCCCGAAACGTTGCGGTCGCTGGCCGGGAAGTTCAAACAACCTACCGGCGAGTACCGCCCGCACGTGTGGTGGCACTGGCTGGGTAGCAACTTCAGCAAAGAGGGTATCACGAAAGACCTGGAAGCCATGAAAGAGACCGGGATCGGCGGGGCTACGATCTTTAATATATCATCGTCAGTGCAGGAATCGCACTACCCGATGGAAAACAACCCGTGGCCGGAACAGACGTTCCGCAGCGAGGCTTGGTGGGAAGCCCTGAAACATACGATGAAAGAAGCAAAGCGTCTGGGACTGAAGATCGGGTTGCACGGAACGCCCGGATATGCCACTACCGGCGGCCCGTGGATAACAGAGGAAAGAGGAATGAAGGCGCTGGTCAGCAGCAAGACGGTTGTCGAAGGCGGGAAAGTGGTAGACATCGTTCTGCCCCGTCCCGAACTGCCCGAGTTCACCGGCTATGATTCCCGGTATGTGGAAAATTACAAGCCGTGGAAAGCCGTCAAGTATTGGGACGTAACGGTGGTTGCCGTTCCCGATGCGGCCGACATTTCGGCGGACGATATAGTGGAAATCCCGGACTGCATGGATGCCGACGGACGTCTGACATGGCAAGCTCCAGCCGGAAAATGGATCGTTTACCGCTATGGGTATGCGCCGACCATGGCCCATCCGCATCCGCTTCCTGATGACCTTATCGGCAAAGCCTGGGAAGTGGACAAGATGAGCAGGGAAGATAATACCTATCACTGGCAGCAGTTGCTGGAGCCGTTGAAAGAACAGATCGGCGAACACTTCGGCGAAACCTTCACGTATATCTGGGTGGACAGCTACGAGTCCGGTTATCAGAACTGGACGCCGGGCTTCCGCAAGGAGTTTATCCGGATCAAAGGGTACGACCCCATTCCCTGGATCGCCATGTACCAGTACAGGAACAATAAAGAAATGGAATGCCGCTTTAGTGCATGGTACAGTCCGAAACTCGAAAGCGATCTTCCGGACTTTCAGGTGTTCTTAAAGGATTACGACGATGTAGTGAACCGCCTGTTTATGGACAATGGCTTCGCCGTGGGCAGGGAGATGTTGCATAAGTATGGCCTCAAGCTCTATTGGGAACCCTACGAAGGCCCTTTCAGTAATTACGAAGGAGCCATGATAGCCGATATCCCGGTAGGGGAATTCTGGTCGTCGGACAAGATCGTTTACGAAAGCCGGGATGCGTTGAAGGTGGCGGTCGAGTTCAACAAAAGGATCGTTGCGGCGGAAGCGTTGACCGGGACGCCTCTTTTCAGCCGTTACAACGAAGACCCTGCTTTCCTGAAACATACCGTAGACGGGGGGTATGCAAGCGGCTACAACCTCTATTTCCTCCACCATTGGGTGCACCAGCCTTTCGACGACAAGTATCAGCCGGGTATGGGAATGGGATGGTGGGGAACGCATTTCAGCCGTTTCCAAACCTGGATAAAGCCTGCGCAAGCGTTTTTCACTTATATGTCGCGGTGCCAGTTACTGCTGCAACAAGGCGATTACGTTCCGGGTACTCCCCATTCCACACACAGGAGAACACCGGAAGCCGACATCTTTTTTGTTATCAATATGGATCGTGAAGTTCGGAACACGTATGCTTTTCCGGTAAAAGACCGGGTGCCCGAATTGTGGGACGCCTACAGGGGCGTCATCCGGAAAACATCCAAATGGCGGCGGCAGGGCGATTCCGTGTATGTCGACCTGAATCTGGGAAAGGACGAATCGATGTTTGTCGTTTTCCCTGCGAAGAACGGGAAGTACGACGTATTGCCGGAAATAGACGTATTGAAAAGAACGACTGTTCCCGTAAACGGTTCATGGAAAGTTACTTTCCGGCCGAAGTTGGACAAACCGTTCAACCGCACTTTCCCGTCGCTGGTGGACTGGAGTAAGCAAAAGGAGGATGTGCTGAAGTACTTTTCCGGTACGGCGAAATATGAAAAAGAGATCCATATAGCTGCCGGCGACCTGAAGGAAGGGAAACGGATCATGCTGGATCTGGGGGAATTGCACGACATCGCGGAACTGGAGATCAATGGGAAAGATGCAGGCGTCTTATGGTTTCCTCCGTACACAGGCGATATTACCCCTTACTTGCGTGCCGGTATGAACAAGATAGCCGTCTATATTACCAACAACTGGGCTAACCGGCTGATAGGCGACGAACAGTACCCGGCGGATTTCGAATGGGGGCAGGACAGACGTGAAGAGGGACATGCCATGAAGGCTTTCCCTGACTGGTTCCTGAAAAACGTTCCCCGTCCGTCCAAAGGACGCAAGACATTCAATATCTGGTATTACTATAGAAAAGACTCGCCCTTGTATCCCGCCGGTCTGCTGGGCCCGGTCCGGTTGATCAAAGAAGATATGAAGTGATCGTTCAGGACGAACAGATTTCGCCCTGCGCACGAGGTGATCCCTCATCATGCGCAGGGCGAAAGTTTTTACTTCGGCGCCAGACATCGCTTCCTGAAGCTCCTTTTAATCCAGAGGTAATAACCGGTTAGCGGTAACGTACCTCCGACGAAAGCGGCAAGGAATGTGAGGATTCGGGTGAGCAGACCTCCCCAGCTTCCTACGTGGACGGAATAGATCCATCCACGGATCTTAGCCGATTTGGGCTGGTCTTTATAAAGGCTTGCTTCGGTGATCTCGCCGGTCGCAGCATCGAACGTATAGCGATCCGAACCCCGCTGATTGCCAAACCTGTTAAAGATAACGCCGGCAGCGCCTTTCGACAAGTTGATTTGCTTATGCCCGGGGTTCTGTTCGTTCAATCGGTCGTACACCTTTTGCCAATGCCGGAAGGCCTTTCCCTGCCCTTCCGGTCTTCCATCTCTTTGCTCGTCCCGGGGGCGTTGACCGCCTTGTCGAGATTGCTGCTGTGGAGCATGGCCATGTCCGCCACCCTGTTGGGCTTCTATCCCGAACACGTTATAGAAAGCGTTACGATACCAGGAGAACGACCAGGTCAGTCCCGTTAATGCCATGAGCAACAGGAAGATAAGCGTATGCATGCCACCGGCTACATGGAGGTCGTACCAGAAGCGACGCCAACCTTTACGGACTGCAATCGATAAGCGATTCTTTAACCCTTTCAGCGTTTTGGGTATCCCGATCACGAGACCGGTGATCAGGATGATCACAAAGAGCAGCGTACTTGTACCCACGATCAGTTTACCCCAAAAGATACCGCCATCCGGTTTCATGCTGTCGAGCAACCATCGGTGCGTTCTCATCATACATGCGAAGAACGCCGCACGCTGATAGCGTTCCTTGATCTTGCCCGTATATTGGTCAATGTAAACCCCGGCTCTATGGGGCTTGGAAAGTGTAACCTGATAAGTCCGTTCAGGATCGGAGGAAATAGTTACGCCGGTAATCGTTACGCTGTCGGGCAATGTTTTCGTCACGGCAACCAATAGTTCCTCCACAGGAATGGCTTTCTCCTTAACCTCGCTCACGAAGTAACGGTCGGGATAACAGAGCTCCATGATCTCCGTTTCAAACACAAGCGCCGCACCCGAGAAACAAATGATGCTAATGATCAGGCCAAATGGGATGGATAACCAAAGGTGAAGTTTCTTGAATAGTTTCTTCATTTGTTATAAGTCAACTTACCAACGGCGTTTATCGTTTCCGCCTCAATCGTCAATCCTTTCGTAGCTTTAGCTGTTTTAGGATCTATCTTATAAAGAGCGGGGTTGCCGATTGTAGTCGTTATAGGTACATAGATATAACCGTTTTCGCTATAAGGGTTGTTGCCGATTGAGGCAAGTATATCTTCGTCAGGAAGGCCTGTAACGATCTTCAAGGTTTTCGCTTCGCCTTTGAAAACAGCAAGTTCTGTCGTACCTGCCGCCATTATATCCAATCCCTGGGTGTACAGTTGAAGCAGGAAATAATCCTCTGTGATATGCCAACATCTATACAAAGGATGTTTATTCTCCAATTCTTCAATAGCTACTACGCCATAGTCATTATCAAAAGCTGTAGCGCTTGCTTTGATACGCATTACTCCTGAACTCAATTTACCTTCGACCTTTTCGAAACCATCGACTTCCGGATTGGAAACCGTCGTTCTACCGAAACCCGGAGAGAATACATAAAGATCGCCATTGCCGGCAGCCCAAATGGTTTGATAGTATTGCGACCTCATGCGACCACTGGCAAAGCCAATCTTATCTGTGCTGACAATGACCGGTTTTTCGTCGAAAGAGCTACCGCTATAAATGGCAATATAAGCGTTATCCGGATACTGTGTTGAAGGAATGACTCCTTCTCCGTATGTACCACTGCCTCCACCTCCTGTTCCGGTTGTTATATATTTCTCGTTGAGTACTTTATCCGGATGAGCAGCAATTCCGTATTTACTCATTCCCATAGGAACAACAGATGTATAAAGTTTACCGTTGGCTTGAACAAAACCTGAGAAACAAACATACTCGCCATTATCTAAATAGTTTTCGGCGTCGTATGTTTTAGTTTCTACAGTACCGTCTGTTGCGCTCAGATAGTTCACCAGGAAACCTTGGGCAATGTTGCCCTCCGCATCTTTTTTATTCGTATCTCCTGTTGAGGAAGTAATTACGTTATCTCCCCAGCTTCCATAAGTTGTGATACGGCTGAAGTCGTAGGTTTTAGCCTGCTTCACTTTGCCGTCATCGCCCAAAACGTATGACGCGCCTGTACCTGCTCCACCTTTGTTATAAACCAGGCGGAAAAGATATTCAGTACCGTGGAATACCCAGTATGTACCAGCTTCTGTTTCCAGACCGTTATTCGCCAGACTCACGTTACCTTCATCCAACGATTCGACTGTCGGTAAATAATTCACACCGTCGACCGTTGCGGCAACAACATACTCGCCGCGGGCTACTACAGAATGCCCGTCATTCTCGTCATCACATGCAGTAAAGACACAAGCTGCACAGAAAAGGGAGGCCAAAGGCCAAAACAAAAAATTCTTTTTCATCTTTTTACTCTTTTATTTATTATATTAATGTCCGAAATAAACTCTCACCTTACCATAGAAAGCTCTTCCCGCTTTTTGGAGGCTATAGTTGTCATACAACGCCTCATCGGTAAGGTTCTTACACTCGAAAGAGAGATTATATCGTCCGTTTTTCAAACTATATGTCAATCCCATATTATGGGAGAATTGCTCGGGAACCCGCTTCTTGGTAGAAGGATCGCCTATGTTTTCCCAGTTGAGAGGAAATTCAAGCTGGTAATAACTGTCATACGTAACAGACAATACGTTTCCTTCGACAAATAAGTCGTGCAAATAGAATGATGCATCCAGATTCGCAAAACAATAAGGCTGGTTAGGTATTCTTGCATTATAATGCAGATTTGTTTGTAGGGTTTCCTTCGCCAGGTATTTCTCACGGTCGCGGACATCCATGCTGTTATACGTTCCTCCCAAACTGAACCAGTGTGAGTAAGTGTAACGCAATGACAGATTATACCCTTTTGTCTCTACATTTCCATGATTTTCATAAGAGCCATAGTAAGTACTTCCGTATTTGCTGATCCCACGACGTATATAGTCTTTCGTATCACGATAGATCAAACTACCCTCTACGTAAAACATATGTTTATCGAACCGTCGGGTATAGTTTACATTCAAATTGAGGTTATCGCTTCTTTCGGGTTTCAGGTTCACTTTACCTGCTTCCAAGTCTTCATCGCCAAACAATTCGTCGGTCGATGGAAGACGATAAGCCCTTTCGTAGGAAGTTTTTACCTGCAAGTCTCTCAAAATGAAATATGCACCGGCAGCGCCATATCCCAACGTACTCACCTTCTTATTCCTTTTTTCGTAACTGCCTATTCCGTCCAAGCTCAATGATACAGGGCCGGCGCTGTATTGATTATAGTATTTCCCAAAAACGGAAAGATTCCACTTTTCCGCAGGCGTAAACCGGTAAGATAAGCCGCCGATGTTCTTGCGCGTTTCTTTCGGGATAGAGAAATCCGACAGAAGGGACTTGGAATTAACGTACGAACGACTGTTACGCTTCTGGGCTGTCAACACATGGTTTAACGTCAATACATGCTTATCGCCGAGACGGTAAGTGGCTCTGAATGTTCCGTTCCAGTTTACATTCTTTGATTCATTATCCTGATGGGATTGTTCTCCTGGCGAACCTGTATATTTTCTCTCCCCATACCAGTTGTACTTATAAGAGACGGTATCTGTATTCTGAGTCAGATTGTGATTATAATTGATCGTCAGATTCACGTCCAGTCCCTCCGTAAAGAAGTTTCGCTTACGATATTCCAGCGAAGGCATAAACGAATGTCCCTTACGATGCTTTCCGCCAAAAACAATTTCCTGCCGAACTCCCGTCTGTATCTCTTTATAGACATTCGCATACGTAAAACCCAATACCAAACGATCAGCGAACTTCTTATCGACCAGACCTATTTTACCGGCAATCGCTTCATTATGGTAAGTGTCATTGAAACGCTTTACACGCTCTATCTTGTTCTCGTCGGTAGTTGTTGTTCCGTTATCATGGAATTGAGTCACATAAGTATGTATATGATAATCGTTATCTGAATAATTCTGGAAAGCGTTGACTTCGTACATGAAGCCGTTCTTTAAGGTCTGTCCGAAATTGATATACGATTTATGCGTATTGAATGAACCAAAAGAATAAGATGTATCCAAGAACCATTCCCTGCGATTCTTATGGGTTACGATATTGATAACGCCTCCCAACGCATCCGTACCGAAACCTACAGGCGTTACGCCTTTATAGACTTCAATACGTTCGGCAAAATTTATCGGAATATTATTTATACTGAACGAGTGTCCTACACCTTCCTGAGGTACTCCATCAATAAATACTTTAACATATTTCCCGCTAAAACCATCCAACATGATCTGAGTATCGGAACCAACTCCACCCGACTCCCGGAGTTTCATACCCGGCAGTTGGGCCAAGGCTTCGCTAAGGGTTTTTGTTGTATTCTGCAATGATCTGGCATCAACAGCTACAGCATTATATGGAGACTCTTTTATCCGAGTCACTCCGTTTGCCAGCACTACGACTTCGTTGAGTTGAGTGATCTCGGAAGCGATATGAGTATCAAACCGGTTTTCTTGTTCGGGTGCAATCTTGACCGGTTTCTCTACCGTTTTATAACCGATAGCCGATACGACCAGCGTGTAATGCCCGGAAGGCGCTTCGAAGTTGTAGATACCATTATTATTCGTAGTGGTTCCATAACTTGTTCCTTTCAGGTAAACTGTGGCGAAGGCGACAGCTTCCTTTTCGTCAGTGGAAATAATCTTTCCGGTAACTTGTATTTTGTGTTGATGGTGTTGGGCGTATACCGATAGGGTACAGAATAAGAATGAAATAACGAACGTGATCTTTTGAAAATAATTCATATAGTTATCTTTTTGTAATAAATAGTATGCTCTTTTATAAGCGGGTACAAAGTTCTTGGAAACGACAATAAAAGGCAATCCCTATTTATAGGGATTTTCTTAACATTACTACCAATATATAATGAAAGTGAAAACAAAAAGACGACTTACGATCCTTGTCCTTCGGGTTGGCGGGTTCCTGTCCGTGTGGATGGTACTGAGAGTGATAGTAGTGACGATAATTCTCCTTGGAAAGACGCAGCCGGTGCAACGTGGACTTCCGGTGACACGGGTGGCGCTGACCGGAGTACTGGTAATGATAATGGCCTTTACCCTACGGCCGGTTTAAAAAGCTTACGGCAAATTGCGCCATAGCCCCCAATGCGTATGAAAGCGCATCTTCATCGATATCGAAACGGTCGTTATGATGTTCCGCGCCGCTGCCGAGGCTGTCGTTCCTGATACCTACGAAGGTAAACAAGGCGGGCGCTAATTCCCGGTATCGTGCAAAAGTTTCGGCCGCATACCAGATGTATTGTTCTCCCGAAACGACTTTGTCGGGATAGAGTTCTTTAATTGCATCACGGGCTAACTGTGCAAGGCCGGCGTCATTTACAACAGGCCCCATGGCAACGCCCGTTATATCATGGAACTTGACCGAACAACCATGCGCCCGCACAATATCTTCGCTGACTTTTTTCAGAATCGTCAATCCTTTCTCGCCCTCCGACAGGTCGAAGAAGCGAATAGTTCCTCCGATGTAAACGGAATTGGGTATGACATTATAAATCTCGCCGCCGTGTATTTGTGAAATGCCCAACGTAAGCGTTTTGGTAATATCGCGCTGGTTGTTCCATGCGATTGAGATCCCGGTTAAAACGTTTGCCGCAGCGAATACCGGATTGACCGACAGATCGGGACGCGAAGCATGGCCGCCTCGCCCGATAACATCGAACGCAACTGTGCCTGTACCCGCCATAATGGCGCCTTCCTGAATATAAATCTCACCCGTGTTCAGGGACGATTTCAGGTGATTACCGTAAATAGCGTCGATTTTCAAGGGGCGCAGGGCTTCGATCATCGCGTTAATGCCGCAATTGGTTTCTTCGCCTTCCTCAAAAATAAATACAATCTTTCCGGTCAGGTGCGCTTGTAATTCGCTCAGGACTTTCATGGCTCCGAGCAAAATTGCGATATGCCCGTCGTGTCCGCAAGCATGGGAAACGCCCTCGTTTTTAGATATCCATTTTTTCGCTTGCTTCAGGTTCTGCGGATTTTCCGCAATAGGCAATGCGTCGATATCCGCCCGTAAACCGATGGTTTTACCCGGTCTATGCGTATCCAGTATGGCATAAAAGCCTGTGCCCGGCACGTTGGTTACCGCTAAGCCCAACTTAGCTATTTCCGACTGAATGAACCTGGCGGTTTCAAATTCTTTTCCCGACAGTTCGGGATGTTCGTGTAAATATCCCCTTGTTTCCCGCAGATATGAGTCGGTCGCCTTTACTTTTTCGAGGATAATTCCCTTTCCTGCCGGCTGTTGCGCCGATAACAGCGAAACGCTGAAAAGACAAAGAATAATTAAACTGTTTTTCTTCATAATGGGATCGCCGCGCCCTCCTGTTTTTTCGATTCGTTTGCTTTCGGGAAAACGGCGACAAACAACCCCCAATCAAAGTCGGGGTCGTAATAATTGCGCCAGTTACCGTCGTATAGATTTGCCAGCGGATAGACAATGTAGCCGTCCTTATGATGATCCGTACGGTCGTAAGGGTCTGCCAGGATCAGCACGTCATCTTTCGTTGTTTCGGTTCCCATGGTGTCGTATCCTATTACGGTTTGCCAATGGCCGCCCCATTCATTTGTTCCGATAATGACGGGAATGCCTTTCGCGAGAAAATCCGGAAAGAGCGCCGGCGTAATGTCCTTACGCTCGTAGTCAAAAGTAGAAACATAATCAACACTGCCGACAGCATCGAAAATAGTTAATAAATGCCTCAGGTAGGTCGTGTCTTGCGACGTGCCGCGCAACGCTTTCAATGTCATTTCGTCGTAGCTGTTCAATTTGCCGAAATAATCCAGCGCCATCAGCGCGCAACTTGGGCCGCAGGTTACGCCGGTCGTTTGCTGGTAAGTCTTGAACTTTTCCAATAGCGTAAGCGAACCGTCGCTCTGCATCGTGTAGAAGTCGAGCGACTGATAGTATTGACGTTTGCTTTCTTTGGCGCAAGACAATAACAGCATCAGGAAAAGAAGTCCGAAATACTTTTTCATTTTTCGTTAGCCAATTGTTTGAGACTTAAATACGTTGCCTTAGTGATATGGATCAGTTTATCCCAATCTATACGGTCGGTTTCGTCTCCGGGCGTATGATAATCGGGATGTAAGCCGGTAAAGAACCACAATATGGGAATACCGCGAAGCGAAAATGCCAGGTAATCGCTTCCACGCGACTGTGAGGCGATAACGGCCGGTTTAGGTTCTATGTTCAGTTGATAATTACGGATATCCTGTTGCACACGTTCGCCGGCTTTCGTCAGCGGTTCGGTATAAAGAAGATGAAACTGATTACCCGTAGCCGTATTTTCAGCGGTAGCTTCCGGTATGATAAATTCGGGATAAAGAATCGGCATCAATCCGTCGCGGCTGATCATGTCGAGGTTGATATATGCCTTGATGGTCGCCGTATTTCCGAAGTTCTCTACAAAATATTCTGAGCCCAGATAATTGACTTCCTCACCGTCCCAGAAAGCGAAAATGATACTTCTCGACGGTTTTCCCCTGTTTGCGGCAAAAGCGCGAGCGACTTGCAGCAATGCCGCGACGCTTGCGGCATTGTCGTCCGCGCCGTTATAGATCTGGTCGCCGACGAGCAAATCGTCGACGCCCAAGTGGTCGTAATGAGCGCCGATAACGATGTACTCATCCTTTCGTTCACCTTCGATATAACCGGTCACATTTTGCAAACTCAATTTACGATAGGCCGGTAGTTGCTTGTACTTGACAATCGAATCCCGGTTTACTTGAAAATCGACTTGCTTTTCGTGTGCAGGGCTATATGCCTCAAACGACTGGAAGTAGGTGTCTGAAAATGGTTTTATTCCCAATTCTTTCAATTCCGCCCGAATATATTCGGCTGCTACGCGCCCGCCGCGTTTTCCTGCTTCGCGCCCTTCAAGGGCGTCGCTTGCAAGGAAATCGAGATGGGCTTCGATGGTTTGTTTGCGGATGATTTCCAAACCGGCGTCGATATCCGGCTTTTTATCCGGTTTCTTCGCAAAACCGGCAGGCGAATACAAGCATAAAGCCGTTAGCAATAAAAATGAACCGATTGTTCTTCTCATCTTTTTTAATTTTTAGGTCCGGGTTCGGATTGATTCTCATACAAGTACCGGATTTCTTCTTCCGTCCAGCCGTCGTTGTTTTCCGGGCCGCCTTCATAATTGGAGCCGGCGTATGGCGGCGTTGAAGCGTCCGAATCTCCATACCCCCAGTTTTGCCATAATGCGGAATTGAGGTCGCGATCGGGCTGCGGTATAGGGAAACGATAATGTTTAGCGTGAATATGTTCGTTCTTCTGAGCGGCTTCTACACGGCGAACCGTTTTAAGAAGCACTTTCCATCTTACGAGGTCATACCAGCGTTGCTGTTCGTAGACAAATTCATAATAACGCTCTTGCCGCAATTGTTTTCTAAAACCTAAATAATCGAGGTTTTTCAGATTTACGTCGTCGATATCAATAGTAGCCGTTCCATCGCTGAATTCATCTACTTTGTAGGCCCGCCGCCGCACCTTATTAATGGCTTCGTACGCTTCCTGATTAGGCCCTTGATCCCGTTCGTTAATCGCTTCCGCTTTGATAAGCAACACGTCGGCATAGCGTAAAACGGTCGCATTCAATTCGCGGTTATAAGCGCTGGCTTCGCGATTTTCGGGATCGATATATTTCTGATAGCGAGGCAAGGTGTAATACACGTACTCGCCATAATCGGCTTGTTGATCGCGGGGAACCGCCACGTCGGCCAGAAAAGAAGCTTCTTTACGTTGGTCGCGGTCGTCGAAGCGATCGTAAAACGTACGGTCGGAAACAACGATATGCGGTGTTAACGTATCATTGTAGGTGGTGAAAAAAGCGCAGTGTGTCAGGTGATTACCTCCGTCTCCAAAGCTTTCTTGCGAGATAACGTAATTGATTGCAAAGAGGCTCTCTTTGCCGTAACGGTTATCCTTGTCCCAGTTGGCATGGAAGTCTTCTTCCAACGCATAACCAGTTACTTTATCCGCATAATATACCGCCGAGTCCAGTTTAGCCTCCACATTGGTCGCTCCATCGGTCTGCGCCCAATAAAGATAAGCCTTCGACAGCAGCCCGTATGCGGCTTGTTGTGTTACTCGTCCCTGGTCTTCGGTGGAATAATCTTCCCGTATTTTGTAGTCGTCCAGATGTTCGGCGGAAGATCTGAGGTCTTTCACTATCTGAGCATATACGTCATTTACATTTGCCCTCGTAACGCCTACACCCGCATCAATGTCGGAACTGATTACCAAAGGCACTTCTCCGAAGAGAGGGACGATTTGAAAATAATGATACGCGCGGAGAAATTCGGCTTCGCCGGTAACTCTTTTCCTGATGCCTTCGGAAACGGTTGAATTGGGATTACCAAGTGCATCGATTAAAGCATTCGCATTGGTTATTCCATAATAACTGCCCGCCCATGCCCAATAGGGATAGCTATTGGTAGCGTCATACAGCAAGGTAGAAAGCGATCCTCCGGAACCACCCAGCATAGTCGCACCGGATTTTGAGGCGTCGGATGCGAGATCGACTAAATAGGCGATCACTACGCTTTCGTTATCTACTTCGGTTGCATATACACCGTTCACGGCAAGAATAGCATCCTTGTCGGATTTGAAGAAATCATTCTGATCCAATGCGCTAAGCGGTGTGAGATCCAGATCATTGCAAGAGAATAAAAACAATGACAACGTTGCGAATAGTACGAATGTCTTTTTCATAATGAATTATTCTTTTTAACTAATTATTAAAATGTAATGCTGATACCGGCGAGGAAAGACTTAGACGTAGGATAAGCGCCGAGATCCACTCCTAATTGGAGTTCATCCGTTTCGTTATCGCCGTTGCGCGACGCTTCCGGGTCATAACCCTGGTACTTGGTAAAGGTCAGCAAATTTTGTCCTGACAGAAATAACCGGACTTGAGCGTGTGCAAACGCCGTATATTTTTCAGGTAAGTTATATCCGATAGTTATATCTTTCAGTCTCAAATAGGAAGCGTCTTCAATATAGCGGCTATCCAGGTTGATGAACGAGGCGGCCTGCGCTTTCGGAACATTCGTGTTGGTATGCGTGGGCGTCCATCGGTCAGTCAATACTTTCGACGCATTATATATCTGTGTCGGCGTTTCCAAATTCAGGCGTAAAGCATTATAGAGATAATTGCCGTAACTGCCTTGAAAAGCGAGAGACAAATCGAAATGCTTATAATTCAGACTGCTCGAGAAACCATAAGTGAATTTGGGATGAACATTGCCGATGGTTGTCCGGTCGCTATTGTCGATTACCTTGTCACTGTTTAAATTCTTATACCGGGCTTCTCCGGCCTGCACGCCATCATCGTCCCAACTGGGTACCGCGGTAGAACTTTCTTCCCCTTGCTGTACTACGCCGTCAAAAATATACCCATAAAATACGCCCAGCGGCTGCCCTTCCTGTACGATATGATCTGAAATCACAAAATTATCAGTTCCCAACCGGATGATCTTATTCTTGTTTTTGGCAATATTGGCGACCAACGTCCATTTGATGTCCTTGGCGTCTATTAATATGGCATTCACGCTAAACTCCACGCCTTTATTGGATACTTCACCGATGTTTACCGTCCGGGAACTAAGCCCGGTTGTAGACTCCACCGGCAAATCTACCAAGAGGTCGGATGTCTTTTTGTAATAGGCGTCCAAAGAGAAATTAATTCTATCGTTCCATAATCCGCCGTCAATACCTATATTGTATTGTGTCGTACTCTCCCATTTCAAATCATCATTACCATAGTTGGTAGCAGTGTAACCCACGACTAACTTGTTGCCGAAAGAATAATTCCGGGGTGTATAAGTACGGGCGTATAGATAATCGCCGATTTCCTGATTCCCTACTTGACCCAAACTACCTCTTAGCTTTAATGAACTAAGCAGGTTTTTAATAAAGAAAGGTTCTTCGTCGATATTCCATGAAGCGCCTAACGCGGGAAAATATCCCCACTGGTGTTCTTTGGAAAAGCGGGAAGAGCCATCGGCGCGAAAAGACAGGCTCAGGTTATACCTGTCCCGCAAAGAGTAATTGACGCGCCCCAAGTAAGAATTGAGTATCGCGTCGGCGGCGCCGGATACGGGAGTTATCAGGGTAGAACCGCTCTGCAAACTGTGATACGTCAAAGATTCATTGTTGAAGTTACTGACCGATGTATTAGAATATTCTATATACGTCTTTTGCGTAGTATAACCGGCAAGCAGGCTTACGGAATGTATCTTGTTGAAACGTTTGTTATAGTCCAGCGTAAACTCCAGCAACGATGAACTATACTTTTTATTTCCGATAGCGGTATAGCCATTCACCAACAAACCGATGGCGGAAGTAGCGGGAGCGTAAAGGTTCTGTACCGTCGAACTGCTATTGATACCCGCATTCACTTTGGCGACCAATTCCGGTAAGATCTTATACGCGGCGTAAAAGTTGCCCAAGACAGAGGTGTTATTGGATTCGACAGTTGAATTTAACAGGTCCGACAGCGGGTTTACCGTTTGTTTACCGATACGCAAATCGCCCGTCTCAAAAGGATTGTTGTAGTAGAAACCGCCGTCGCTGTTGTAGATGGGCACAATGGAAGGAATCCGTAGGCCATAATCCCAAATACCGGCCACGCGGCCTGCCGATTCCCGTCCGGAAAGATTGATCAAACCACGTTGTTTGGAAGAGGCTACCGTCAGGTTGACACCCGTGTTCAGGCGGGATGCGAACAGGTCTTTGTCTAAATTTACTCTTCCCGTATAACGTTCCAATCCTGTGTTGCGAATGATGCCTTCCTGATTGATGTAATTACCCGACAGCAGGAAGCGATGATCTTCGTTTCCGCCGCTAACGGATAACTGATGGTTTTGCGTATGACCGGTTCGCAACATTGCATCCTGCCAGTCAGCGCCTTTCCCCGTCAATAAACCATTACTTGGGTATTGTGTGTAAGGACTTTTATGGTTTTCGTCCAGTTCTTCGTAGAGAGCGGCCCATTCGTCGGCGTCGAGCAACTCCAGTTTCCTGTTAATTTCTTGCACGCTGTATGAGGTTTGATAAGTCACGGTATTCCGGTCGCGCTTTCCTTTTTTAGTGGTAATTAAAATTACGCCATTGGCCCCGCGCGAGCCGTAAATGGCTGTAGCGGATACGTCTTTCAACACTTCGATAGATTCGATGTCGGAAGCGTTCAGGAATGCCAGCGGATTCAGCCCTCCGTCATAGAGGCTTGTCGTCCCGCTACCTACCGCGCTGGTGCTTACACCCACGCCCGTACGTGTCGAGGTATTATCGTTATAGACAATCAGCCCGTCTATTACGTACAAAGGCTCATTTCCACCGGTAATGGAATTGCTGCCCCGGATACGGATCGTAGAAGTAGAGCCGGGAGCGCCTGAACTTTGGGTTATACTCAGGCCTGCAATCGCTCCGCCCAATAACTTGTCGAACGACACGACCTGTTGCTGTAAAACGGCTGATGGCAAGGATGCCACCGATCCGGTCAGTTCCTTGCGTTTTTGCGTTCCATAACCAACGACTACTACTTCGTTCAAAAAGTTGATCTCCTCGCGGAGTTGAACGGTAATTGGTTCCGTGTCATAGATAACAACTTCCTGCACCTTGTAACCCAGATACTTAACGGATATAGTAACCGGAAGCGACTGGAAGTTCAAGGCAAAAGTCCCGTTCAAGTCGCTTACCGTACCTGTTCTGTCTGAACCGGCGACAGAAATGCTGGCCCCTATAATGGGTTCCTGCGTTTTCTCATCCAGAACTCTCCCCTTTATTCTCACTTCGTTTCCTTGTGCAAAGCCTGAAAATGGGAATAGAAGAATCGTTAACAATAAAAGTACTGTTTTTCTCATAATCTTAATTGTTTAAGTTTATATTCCATATAACTTTTTGCAAAAGTAAAGAGAGGCCGTTATTGCTACAATCCCATAAATATGGTATTTTGTTTGATCTACAGAGGCTATAAAACAACAATAGGACGCCGAGGATATAGTCTTAGCATCCTACATCGTTACCTGCTTTGAGAAATGTTATTCTCTAAAATAGAAGAAGAAAGAGCCTGTTAGTAGGCTATTTCCCTAAAATCACTTCGTTTTATTAATATTAAATTAAGCGTATACAGGGCAAACGCACGAAAATTAAGTAATCAAATTTTGAGATACTCCAAGTTATATGCCGCCTTTAGCCTTCGTATCTTCAAACTTAGCTTATCGGATTGTTCCCTGATAATCTGCAAAGACGCAAAATACTGGTATAGCCGTCCGGTATTCCTGCTTTCATGGGCTTTTTTGCGGATTGATATTTTGTCAGATCTCATGTACGTCGTCTGTTTCTGCCTTTTCAATGCATATCCTCACACGTACGCCTCTCTTACAACTAATTCCCACTTCATATCTGTAACAAAGGCGTACGTGTGAGGATATGTTTGAAACAAGTTGACCTGTTTATAATGGTTTTCTAATAAAATCCTCTATCCTTGGAGCCATCGTATTTAAATCATAAACATTAATCATAAAGACAAAGAGATTTATCCTCCCCCCCCCTTTCCCTCCTTCCCTCTTGATATGATATCTGATCATCGAACTCACGTTAAACTAATTATGAGGTTGTACCTGGCATAAAACAATTGCTTATTTTCTTGTGTGATTCACCGGATACCAAATCGGCCCGGTAACCTCCGGATAGAATTTCCGATAAGATCATTTTTAAAACGTTCGGACTTCCGCTGTATATAATCGTTGAAAAGGTGGAAACAGACGATATGCATGGGATTTGACAAAATGTCAATCCGCAAAAAAAGCCCATGAAAGCAAGAATACCGGACGGATCTCTAAAGATCGCCTGCAAATCGCATTTCGTAAAAACAAAACGGTCGGCTATACCGGCATTTTGCGTCTTTATGCTATATTGTAATATGAAATAGCGTAAAATCGCCGCTTATTTTTTGTATGTATGCAGCAAAGTAATACATTAAGATCGTACGGAAAAGACGGGAAAACAGGAAAAGAACGGCTCAGGATCTTTTCTAAAGGAATGCGACAGGCCGTTCTTTGTTTTCAAAAACCCGTATAATTACAAAACGGGGCGTCTTTTTTGGCTTGAACGGTTCCCTGTTAAACACGCCAATTTCCTTGTTAAACAAAACCGGTGGCCGTGTTAAACACGATGGGGCTGCGTGTTAAACACGGACGGTTGGTGTGGTTAACAGGAAAGTTGAGTTGTTTAACAGGAAAATCGGTGGTGTTGCAGCGTAAACTTTGCAGTGACCCAAGTAACCTGAATTTGGTTGACTGTTTTTCGTTTTATCGCTGAATCCGGTTGGCCATTCAACCGCTATTCTGAGCCTTCTGTGGCATATGAAGCGTTTATTTGGCAAAAAGTCCTGATGCAGCCGGAAAGCTAAAAGGAATATTATTTAGCGTTTTATTGATCAATATGCTGTAATAATTCACCGTTCCTGATCATTATGATAAAACAAGACAGGTAATAACGGCGGATGAAGGATAACAGGAACAAAACACAGGTAAAGTAAGGATGAAAAGGTTGACGATACTGGCTATAGCGGCGACAGGGCTGATGCATGTTTCATGTACGGGCAACGCCGGCAACGGTTACGCGCGGATAACACTTTTGGTTCAGAAATGAAATAACCGGTAAAAAGAAAACGTGTTCTCTTACATCGGACTCACGCCAGTTAAAGAAGAGGATGAAATCAAATCGCTTTCGTTGTTTCAAAATATAAGTATATAGCCATACCTATCAGCGCTAATCCCAGAATGCCATAAAACAGGCGAGCCCAAGACCGGCCAACATTACGCACAATGAGCTGTGCATTCTGTGCCTTAAAGAACCAGTCCCAATTCAGCAAGGATGCCAACAAAGCAATAATACCTGTTACAATAAACAGCCCTTGTACGAAATAATGTGGTCCCATTTTACAACTCGTTTATGGTTATCTCACGTGTACCATCTTCAAGTTCCACAATGCTTACTTTCACTGCATCACCCGGTAATATTTCTTCAATCCATTCGGGCCATTCGATAAAACAAAGGGCGCCACTATAGAAATAATCTTCATAACCCATATCGTACACCTCTTCCAGCTTCTTTATCCGGTAAAAATCAAAGTGATATATCCGTCTGCCGGTCTTATCCGAACGATATTCATTGACGATGGCAAACGTGGGTGAATTGATGACATCCGTCACACCCAACTCTTCGCAGACTGCTTTAACAAAAGTTGTTTTACCAACACCCATCTTACCATATAGGGCAAAAATCGAACGCTCGCCAATAGCGTCAATAAACTGACGGGCAGACGCGGTAAGGCGCTGTTGCCATTCTTCCTCACGAACAAATTCTTTATTTGGCAGTTCTATTTTCATGTTGAAATGCAGATGTGGCAAAGCGCCGTTGCCATCTTCCTTGCAGTAGCTTACAAATGAGATAAATAATAATGGAGAAAAATATAATGGAAGCCCCGGAAGGTACATTCAGGAAATAAGAAGTGAACAACCCACCCAAGCATTCCAAGAAACCGATGCCAATGGATAACCAAATCATCTTTTTAAAATGATAAGTAAACAAGTTGGCCGTCATCTGGGGAATGGTTAACAAAGAAATAGCAAGTACAATGCCTACCATACGCAAACAGGACACGATGGTCAGCGCAATGAACATCATCAGCAGATATTCAAAAAGCGCTACGGGGATTCCCTGCGAACGGGCAAACTCACGGTCAAATGCCACATAGATGACCGGATGGATGAATAAAGTGAAAAATAAGATTAGTAACACTGACAACCCTCCAAGCATCAACAGGTCGGTTTGAGCGATCGTTAGTATATTACCAAAAAGGAAAGCTGACAGATCGGGTGCGAAACCCGGAGAAAGGAACGTGAAGATAATGCCGATCGCCATACCTAATGTCCAGAATACGGCAATAGCCGAGTCTTCGCGCATATCGCTCCGCTTACTAAGCCACTCTACCCCGAAGGCCGACAGCACAGAAAATAGCGCCGCGGACAGGATGGGCGAAATCCCGGCAAACAAGCCGATCCCAATCCCCCCAAACGAAGCATGAGTGATTCCCCCGCTAATAAAAACCAACCGCCGGGTAACGATATAGGTACCGATTATGCCACAAGCAATGCTCGCCAAAAAGCTTCCCAGCAAAGCGTGTTGAAAGAACGTATATTGTAGGATATCCATAAGCCTAACTTTTCCCAAAGGACTTTCGTCGTTCACCGATGATGAGAAATACCTCATCTTTTATCTCGTCGGGCAGGCATATCCCCCGGATTTGCAGACTCCTTACCCAGCCCGCCACGTCAATATCCTGCATGGTGTAGAATATGTCACGGAACTGATCGGTCTGTTCAGCAGTATATTCATCCGGTGATACACCGATGTAGTTATCCAGTTCTTCGTCATCATAGTATTCTATTTTCTTGCTTATAACAGTCAACAGCTTATCCTTCTCACATACTTGATGCCGGCCGCAACATTCCACATCCACTTCGGTCACCCCGGGAATGTGATCAAGTTCACCCCATTCTATTTTCCGTTGCAGGTTCTTGTTCCGGATATAGCCCAGCATGAGAGCAATAAACGCCACAATAAACAATGCAATGACTAATACCCACATAATTGAAACGTTAATTCCAGTTGAGAATCACTTTTCCACATTCTCCTCCGTCCATAACTTCGAATCCTTTCTGAAATTCGTCCATGGAGAAGCAGTGTGTTACGATCGGTGAAAGATTGATTCCGGAGATCAGCATTTGTTCCATCTGATACCAAGTTTCCCACATTTCACGGCCATATATACCTTTCAGGGTCAAGGCTTTAAAGATCACTTTATCCCAGTCGATCGTTGTTCCGGCAGGTTGTATGCCCAATAAGGAAATTCGTGAACCATTGTACATGCTGTCCAGCATCTCGTTGAATGCTTTTGGAGAACCGGACATCTCTAAACCAACGTCGAACCCGCTCATTTTAAGTTGCTGCATAGCTTGGGTCACTGTTTCCCCTTTCGTTGGGTTTACAGTTAGCGTTGCTCCCATCTTTTTAGCGATGCTCAAACGGTAATCGCTCAAATCGCTCACTACAATATAGCGTGCACCAGCAAAGCGACAAATGGCAGTAGCCATCGAACCGATCAATCCGGCACCGGTAATCAATACGTCTTCGCCAATAACGGGGAATGAGAGCGCAGTATGGGTGGCGTTGCCGAAGGGATCCATTATAGCAGCCATCTCGTCGGGAATCCGAGGATCGAGCCGCACTACATTCTCGGCGGGCAGTGAAAGATATTCAGCAAAAGCGCCATCACGATTCACTCCTACCCCAATGATATTCTCGCAAACATGTTTCTTTCCACGGCGGCAGTTGCGGCAATGTCCACAGGCAATATGCCCTTCGCCCGTTACACGGTCGCCTATTTTGATGTTTTGAACCCCTTTTCCTTTCTCAACCACTTCACCCACATACTCATGCCCGATGACCATAGGTGTTTTAATGGTACGCTGCGACCAGTCGTCCCAACGATAGATGTGCAAGTCCGTACCACAAATAGCGGTCTTCTTTATCTTAATCAATACATCATTGACTCCAACATGGGGCGTCGGAACATCTTCCATCCAAAGCCCTCTTTCGGGGCGAAGTTTCACTAATGCTTTCATATTGATAGCGTTTTAACCATATATTATTTGAAAATAAACAAAGTTATATCTTTTCCGGATAAGGTAAACGAAGTTAATCAACAATTTGCAAGCGAACCCCAACTTTTTTCAAATCGTCCCAATAGTTAGGATAAGACTTGGTTACGACTTGCGGTTCGACAATCATTAATTGAGGATAGCAAATTGCTGCCGGAGCAAAAGCCATTGCCATACGGTGGTCTTTATATGTTTCAATAACAGGTGATTCCTGTGGTTGGATACGCTCTCCATCCCAGATCAGTTCCGAATCGTTTTCTTCACGAACAACATAACCCAGCTTCGACATTTCGGCAATAAGAGCGGCGATACGGTCGGTCTCTTTGATCTTCAGGGTTTGCAGTCCGGTGAAATGGAAAGGTATATCAAGCAAGGCGCAGGTTACCACAAAGGTCTGAGCCAGATCGGGAATATCCACAAAGTCTTCTTCCAAGCGCTCTACGCAGTGACCTGTCTTTTTCAGCAACACACCTTGATCGGTAAAAGTGGTACTTACGCCCAAACGGGAAAAAACTTCCGCTCCACGGCTATCCCCCTGATAACTGTTCTTAAACAGCCCAAGAAGTTCGACTTCGCCCGATTGAGAAAGAACCACTATTTGGTACCAATAGGAAGCGGCGCTCCAATCGCTTTCTACAGTAAACGGTACACTTTGATAAGATTGATGTTCGATGATCAGACTATTTTCAGAATCCCAAACGGCTTGCACACCAAATGCTGCCATCAATTGCAGGGTCAGGTTGATATAGGGACGGGATATGACTTCGCCGATAAGGAACAACCGAAGCCCATGCTGCAAGGTAGGCGCAATCATCAATAAAGCTGAGATATATTGCGAACTGATATCGCCTTTAAGGCGAATAGTTTGTCCGGTTAATGCCTTGCCCGTAATGCGCAATGGCGGATAACCATCATTCTCTACATATTCGATCTCAGCACCCAGCTCACGTAAAGCGTCTACTAATATCCGGATAGGACGTTGCCGCATGCGCTCAGTCCCAGTGATGATATGTGTACCGGATGTTACACTCAAGTAGGCTGTAAGAAAGCGCATAGCTGTTCCGGCAGCCATGATATCGATAACGCCCACTCTCTCGTGGTTCAGCGCCTTAACCATTACACGGGTATCATCACAGTCCGAAAGGTTATCGGGAGTGAGTTTACCATCGGCCAATGCATTGATTATCAATGTACGGTTACTTATACTCTTGGATAAGGGCAACTGAATGGCGGAATGTATTCGGGAAGGAAAGGTTAATTTGTAACGCATCGCTTAAATCTTATCTTTAAAATGAAATGCGTACAAAGATACATGATCTTCTTTTAATCTTAGACAGACAAATAAAAATAAAAATGAAGACAGAAGAACATATTTCTTAATGGTAGGTCTATTTTTATAGTTCATATTGGGTGAATCCCCAAAGGGCTATCCAACTTTTTGGACAGCCCCCTCTGACTTTATAAGAATATTGATGCTATTCTGCTGATTCTGCTTCTTCGGCAATAGGAACTTCAGTAGCAAGCGTTGCAACAGCATCTGCGCTTTTCTTGGAACGACGAGTACGAGAAGCTTTCTTAGCCGTCTGCTCTTTCAACATGTTCGCATTATAATCCACAAGCTCAATAAAGCACATTTTAGCGTTGTCACCTAAACGATTACCCGTCTTAATGATACGAGTGTAACCACCTGGACGATCTCCGATCTTAACTGAAATCTCTTTAAATAACTCTGTGACCGCGAACTTATCTTGCAAGTTGCTAAATACAACACGACGTGAATTTGTTGTATCGTCTTTTGATTTTGTTATCAAAGGCTCAACAAACTTTTTCAAGGCTTTAGCCTTTGCAACAGTCGTAGTGATTCTTTTGTACTTGATCAAAGAACATGCCATATTGGACAACATCGCGTTTCTATGAGAAGCAGTACGACCTAAATGATTGAACTTTTTATTATGTCTCATTTTTATTCCTTATCTAATTTATATTTACTAATATCAGTTCCAAACGATAGATTCAGATCATCCAGCAAATCATCAAGCTCGGTTAGTGATTTCTTACCGAAGTTTCTGAATTTCAGCAGATCCGTTTTATTGAACTGCACCAAATCTCCCAGAGTCTCTACATCAGCGGCTTTTAAGCAGTTAAGAGCACGAACCGACAAGTCCATATCGACAAGCTTGGTTTTCAACAACTGACGCATGTGAAGAACTTCTTCATCAAACTCTTCATTCCCATCAATATCTGAAGTCTCAAGAGTGATCTTTTCATCAGAGAACAACATAAAATGGTAAATCAGGATCTTTGCAGCTTCTTTCAGCGCTTCCTTCGGGTGTATGGAACCATCCGTAGCAATCTCAAGTACCAACCTTTCGTAGTCAGTCTTCTGTTCTACACGGAAGTTTTCTACTAAATACTTCACATTACGTATCGGAGTATAAATTGAATCAATAGGAATTACATTAACATCGGTACAATACTCACGATTTTCTTCAGCAGGGACATATCCACGACCTTTGTTAATTGTAATATCAATCTGCATAGTTGCTTTTGAATCTAAATGACAAATAACCAATCTAGGATTTAACACTTCAAATCCAGTCAAATACTTACCTATGTCACCTGCTTTAAATTCACTCGAATTTTCGATCGTAATACTTATTTTCTCACTTTCAAATTCTTCAACTACTTGTTTGAATCTTACTTGCTTAAGATTCAAAATAATGTTGGTTACATCTTCTCTTACTCCCGGTATACTAGAGAACTCATGCTCCACACCCTCTATACGAATAGTGGTGATAGCAAAACCCTCTAATGAAGAAAGAAGAATACGGCGTAAGGCATTACCTACGGTGATACCAAAACCGGGCTCTAACGGACGAAATTCAAATTTACCGAATTTAGAATCCGCTTCCAACATTAATACTTTATCAGGTTTTTGAAATGCTAATATCGCCATGAAATTAATTATTATTTAGAATACAATTCTACGATCAAATGTTCTTTAATGTTTTCAGGAATGTCTGCTCTTTCAGGAACATGCAACATCTTTCCTACTTTAAAACTTTCATCCCACTCAAACCAAGCATACTTGCTGTGGTTAAAACCGGCAAGCGAGTTAGCAATAACCTCCAATGATTTAGATTTTTCACGAACTCCGATCAACTGTCCTGGTTTTACTGCATATGAAGGGATGTTAACAACAGCGCCATCTACAGTAATATGTCTATGACCTACCAACTGACGAGCAGCAGCACGAGTTGGAGCAATACCCAAACGGAATACTACGTTATCCAAACGACCTTCAAGCATTTGAAGAAGGATCTCGCCTGTAATACCTTTCTTGGTAGCAGCCTTGTCAAACAAGTTACGGAATTGTTTTTCTAAAACGCCATAAGTATATTTAGCTTTCTGTTTCTCACGAAGCTGAATACCATATTCTGAGGTTTTTCTTTTTCTTGAATTACCGTGTTGTCCAGGAGGATAGTTTTTCTTAGAAAGAACTTTATCAGCTCCAAAAATACCTTCACCGAACTTACGGGCAATTTTTGATTTTGGTCCAGTATATCTAGCCATTTCTTTTAAATTTTAATTGTTTATTCATGAACTCAATTTGTACAGCCGCGATCACAGAGAAGAATTTAATGCAATCCAAACAGAATCAAGTATCATTTATTAAAGGTAATTTTTAAACTCTACGTCTTTTTGGAGGACGGCAACCATTGTGTGGAAGTGGAGTTACGTCAATGATTTCAGTAACTTCAATACCAGCACCATGTATAGTTCTAATAGCAGATTCACGTCCGTTACCAGGCCCTTTAACATAAGCTTTTACCTTTCTTAGGCCAAGATCGTATGCTATTTTAGCACAATCCTGAGCAGCCATCTGAGCTGCATAAGGAGTGTTCTTCTTAGAACCTCTAAATCCCATTTTACCAGCAGATGACCATGAAATAATCTGCCCTTCACTATTCGCCAGAGAAACAATAATATTGTTGAAAGATGAATGAACATGCAACTGTCCATTAGCATCTACCTTAACATTTCTCTTTTTAGTTGCGACTGTCTTTTTTGCCATATCAACAATTATTATTTAGTAGCTTTTTTCTTATTTGCAACTGTTTTCTTCCTTCCTTTACGAGTGCGCGCATTATTCTTAGTACTTTGACCCCTTACCGGCAAACCAATACGATGACGTACACCACGGTAACAACCGATATCCATTAATCGCTTAATGTTCAACTGTACTTCTGAACGAAGATCACCTTCGACTTTGTAACCTTCACCAATAACCTCACGAATCTTTGCAGCTTGATCATCAGTCCAATCTTTCACTTTGATATCTTTATCAATCCCAGCTTTATCCAATATTTTAGCCGAGCTACTGCGTCCAATACCATATACATAGGTCAACGCTATCTCACCTCTCTTATTTTGAGGTAAATCTACACCAACTATTCTTATAGCCATATATTAATTTAGTTTTTTTGCAAAAATAACAAATTATCCTTGACGTTGTTTATACTTAGGATTTTTCTTGTTAATTACATACAAGCGGCCATTACGTCTAACGATTTTACAATCCGCGGTACGCTTCTTTAATGATGCTCTTACTTTCATATCTTATTTTTTTTATTTATATCTAAATACGATTCTTCCTTTCGATAAATCATAAGGTGACATTTCAACTCTCACTTTATCACCCGGCAAGATCTTAATGTAATGCATTCTCATCTTACCTGAGATATGTGCCGTAATCTCATGCCCGTTCTCTAATTCTACGCGAAACATTGCATTAGACAATGCTTCTACTATAACTCCGTCTTGTTCTATTGCAGATTGCTTTGCCATATTAATTATACTGATTTATCTCCTAAAACCGCTTCAATGAATTCAAATGATGACAGAATATCTGCTTTACCTGTATTAACAGCCACGGTATGTTCAAAGTGAGCTGCAAACTTCCGATCTCTAGTTCTTACAGTCCAACCGTCTCTTTCCATAACAATCCGACGATCGCCCTGAGTTATCATCGGTTCAATAGCAATACACAGCCCTTTCTTTAGCAACAT
Source organism: Mediterranea sp. (in: CFB group bacteria) (assembly GCA_031259755.1). Classification (GTDB taxonomy): domain Bacteria; phylum Bacteroidota; class Bacteroidia; order Bacteroidales; family Bacteroidaceae; genus Bacteroides. Next base: position 39,636 of record JAIRKY010000072.1, read on the forward strand.
TCCGGTACCTCTCTTTCCATAATTAGGAACTTGCGGATCCTCATGCATATCTTTGCCAATACCATGACCAACAAATTCACGCAAAATACCATAAGAATGAGATTTACAATGCTGCTGGATTGCATACCCGATATCACCCAGTCTCTTTCCTTGAATTGCGTTCTGAATCCCTAAGTATAACGCTTCTTTTGTAACTTTCAACAAATTCAAGACGTCTTCCTTTACCTCACCAACACAGAAGGTATAAGCAGAATCGCCGCAAAATCCATTCATATATACTCCGCAGTCAATGGAAATAATGTCACCATCTTTTAGTACCACATCTTTACCAGGAATTCCATGAACAACCTGTTCATTAACAGAAGTACATAGAGAACAAGGGAAAGGGTCGCCATACTGATTCGGAAAACCCTTAAAAGTTGGAACAGCTCCATTATCTCTAATAAACTCTTCAGCAACTTTATCCAACTCACCTGTAGTAACTCCCGGTTTGATTAACTTAGCCACCTCGGCTAACGTTTTACCAACCAACAAATTACTCTGGCGAAGTAATTCTATCTCATCTTCTGTTTTAAGAAATATCATTTCTTCTTCAAAAATTAATATGCAGACACACTACCTGTACGCCCCTTAATACGACCTGATTTCAACAAACCGTCATAATGTCTCATCAATAAGTGACTTTCAATTTGTTGCAATGTATCAAGAACAACACCAACAAGAATTAACAGAGATGTACCGCCAAAGAATTGAGCAAATTCAGCTTGTACCCCAAATATACCGGCAAAAGCAGGCATAATTGCAACTAAAGCCAAGAAGAAAGAACCTGGAAGAGTAATACGAGACATAATCTCGTCAATATACTCTGCAGTCTTTTTACCAGGTTTAATTCCGGGAATAAAACCATTATTTCTCTTCATATCTTCAGCCATCTGAGTTGGATTTATTGTAATCGCAGTATAGAAGTATGTAAACAAAATAATCATCACTGCAAAAACAAAGTTGTACCAGAAACTTGTATGATCTGTAAATGCGCGAATAAATCCATTTGCATTTTCAGCACTTGAAAAACCGATAAATGTAATTGGAATAAACATAATAGCCTGAGCAAAAATGATAGGCATAACCCCTGCAGCATTCACTTTCAAGGGGATATATTGTCTAGCTCCACCATATTGTTTGTTCCCAACTATTTTTTTCGCATATTGCACAGGGATCTTTCTTGTTCCTTGCACTAGAAGGATTGCAGCCGCAATCACCAATAACAAGAACACAATTTCAATTAGAAACATGATCAAGCCACCGGTTTTATCAGTCATACGAGAGATCAATTCTTGGAATAACGACTGAGGTAGACGAGCAATGATACCCACCAAAATGATGAAAGAAATACCATTACCAATACCTTTATCAGTGATTCTTTCTCCAAGCCACAAGATAAACATACTACCGGCTGCCAGAATTATGGTGGATATTACCATAAAAAAAGTCCAATCTAATGAAGCATTTAAAGCCGGTCCGGCTTGCATCTTCAAATTAATCAGATATGAAGGAGCTTGAACAATAAGAATACCAATTGTCAGATAACGAGTATACTGATTAATTTTTCTTCTGCCACTTTCACCCTCGCGTTGCAATTTCTGAAAATAAGGAACTGCAATGGCTAATAACTGAATAAAAATTGATGCAGAGATGTAAGGCATAATACCTAATGCAAAAATAGACGCATTGGAAAATGCACCTCCGGAGAACATGTTTAATAAGGCCAAAAGGCCCTCACTTGTTTGTTGATGCAACTGTGACAATTTATTTGGGTCAATACCTGGCAGTACCACATACGAGCCAAAACGGTAAATTGCAACAAACAATATGGTAATGAGGATCCGTTGTCTCAAATCCTCAATCTTCCATATATTCTTTAATGTTTCAATAGCTTTTCTCATTGAATTAGAGTTTTACTGCATTACCACCAACTGCTTCAATTGCAGCAATAGCAGTTTTAGAGAATGCATGAGCTTGCACCTCCACTTTAACAGTCAAGGTTCCATTACCTAATACTTTTATTAAATGTTTTGAAGAAACAAATCCTGCTTCAATAAATTCGTTAACACCAACTTTATCCAGCCCTTTTGCTTCAGCAAGTTTTTGGATAGTATCCAGGTTAATCGCTTTATACTCTACTCTATTGATGTTCTTAAAGCCAAACTTAGGGACACGGCGTTGCAAAGGCATCTGACCTCCTTCAAATCCAATCTTCTTAGAGTAACCGGATCTTGATTTAGCGCCTTTATGACCTCTAGTGGAAGTACCTCCCAGACCTGAACCCGTACCACGACCAATTCTTTTTCTTGTCTTAGTAGACCCATTTGCTGGTTTTAAATTACTTAAGTTCATATTGTAATTCTTTTAATATTCGATGAATGATTACTTAACGATAGTAACTAAGTGTTTCACCTTATTTACCATACCAAGAATTGCAAGAGTTGCTTCATGTTCAACAACACGATTCAATTTGCGAAGTCCTAGTGCATCAAGCGTTCTTTTCTGATCTGCAGGAGCACCAATTCTACTTTTAGTCTGTTTGATCTTTATAGTTGACATATACTTCCCTCCTTATCCTCTAAATACTTTTTCCATACTAATTCTTCTGTTCTGAGCAACCATTCTAGCATCACGCATCTCGCTAAGAGCCAAAATTGTAGCCTTAACAAGGTTATGTGGATTAGAAGAGCCTTTTGACTTAGCCAAAACATCAGTAACACCAACACTTTCTAATACAGCACGCATAGCGCCACCTGCTACTACTCCAGTACCGTGTGAAGCTGGTTTAATAAACACTTCAGCACCACCAAATTTTGCGACCTGCTCATGAGGAACCGTGCCTTTCAATATAGAAACTTTAACCAAATTCTTCTTTGCAGATTCAACACCTTTAGCAATAGCAGCAGTTACTTCACTTGCTTTGCCAAGACCCCAGCCGATAATTCCATCTTCGTTACCAACCACAACAATGGCAGAGAAACTAAATGTCCTACCCCCTTTGGTTACTTTGGTGACACGATTAATAGCAACTAATCTATCCTTCAGTTCTATATCGTTAGTTATCTTTACTCTATTATCAATTGCCATAATGATTAAAATTTAAGTCCAGCATTACGAGCTGCATCAGCAACTTCTTTAACTCTCCCATGATATAAATAACCGTTACGGTCGAAAACAACAGTTGTTATACCTGCTTCCTGAGCTTTCTTAGCAATTAACTCTCCAACTTTAGCCGCTTGTTCTCTCTTAGGCATTTTACCTTCCATACCTAAAGATGAAGCTGCTGCGAGTGTTTTACCTGAAAGGTCATTAATAATTTGCACATAGATTTGCTTATTACTTCTAAACACAGTCATACGAGGACGCTCAGTAGTACCTGAAATCTTATTACGTACTCTATATTTAATTTTAATTCGTCTTTCTACTTTCGTTGTCATAACAATACTAATTTACATCATTATTTACTTAGCACCTGCTGATTTACCAGACTTTCTGCGAATTACTTCGCCAACAAACTTAATACCTTTACCCTTATATGGTTCAGGCTTGCGGAAAGAACGTATTTTAGAGCAAACTTGACCAAGCAACTGCTTGTCACAAGATTCCAAAAGAATAAGAGGGTTCTTATTCCTTTCTGACTTCGTTTCAACTTTAATTTCCGGTGGCAACTGTATAAAGATAGGATGTGTATAACCTAACGACAACTCAATGGTATTACCATTGTTTGAAGCACGGTATCCCACACCTACAAGTTCCAATTCTTTTTTATATCCTTCTGACACACCAACAACCATGTTATTTACCAATGAACGATATAAACCGTGAAATGCACGTTCTTGTTTTTCATCACTGTTACGGCTCAAAGTAATCTGGCCATCTTTAACAGCAACATTTATCAGTGGGTTAATATACTGACTCAATTCTCCTTTTGGCCCTTTTACTGTAATGACATCATCTTTGAAATTCACAGTAACACCTACTGGTACGCTAATGGGTAGTTTTCCAATTCTTGACATTACTTTTCCTCCTATTAATAAATGTAGCACAATACTTCACCACCGATTTTCAATTCAGCAGCTTCTTTGTTTGTCATTACACCTTTGGAAGTAGATATTATTGCAATACCTAAACCATTAATAACACGCGGCATATCTTTGTAACCGGTATACTTACGTAAACCCGGAGAAGATATTCTTTGAAGTTTCTTGATTGCGTTAACTTTATTAACCGTATCATACTTCAAAGCAACTTTTATAGTCCCTTGAGGACCTTCTTCTACAAACTTATAATTAAGGATGTAGCCTTTTTCAAAAAGAATCTTAGTGATTTCTTTTTTCAAGTTTGAGGCAGGAATTTCTACAACTCTGTGTTTTGCACTAATTGCATTCCTTAACCTCGTTAAATAATCTGCTATTGGATCAGTCATATAAAAATAATTAAATTAATCAGGCCTTCCCTGACAATATTTAAAATGAAAATTACCAGCTTGCTTTCTTTACACCTGGAATAAGGCCATTAGATGCCATTTCACGAAACTGAATTCTAGAAATACCAAATTGACGAATATATCCTTTAGGACGACCAGTTAATTTACAACGATTATGCAAACGTACAGGAGATGCATTCTTTGGCAAAGCCTGCAACGCTTCATAATTTCCCTCTTTTTTCAGCTGCGCTCTTTTCTCAGCATATTTGGCCACTAATTTCGCTCTCTTTACTTCGCGAGCTTTCATTGATTCTTTTGCCATATAATCAGTCTTTTTTAGCGTTTTTAAATGGCAAACCAAATTCCTTCAATAGAGCATAACCCTCTTCGTCAGTTTGCGCAGAGGTTACAAAGGTAATATTCATACCTAAGATTCTTGTTATACTATCGATATTTATTTCAGGGAAAATGATTTGTTCCTGAATACCTAACGTATAGTTACCTTTTCCGTCGAATTTGCTTTCAATGCCTTTGAAGTCACGAATACGAGGCAAAGCTACACGAACTAACTTTTCGAGAAATTCGTACATTCTTTCACGACGCAATGTCACCATTACTCCGATAGGCATTTTCTTACGCAATTTAAAGTTTGAAATGTCCTTACGAGAAACTGTTGCTACAGCTTTTTGGCCTGTAATTGCAGTAATCTCGTTAATAGCCACTTCTATGATTTTCTTATCAGCGGTAGCCATACCTAAACCTTGATTGATAACAATCTTTTTAAGTACAGGTACCTGCATAGATGAAGAATATTCAAACTGTGATTTTAATGCAGGAACGATACGTTCTGCATATTCCTTCTTAAGGCTAGCAGTATTACTCATCACTTAATCTCCTCTCCCGATTTTTTAGAATAACGCACTAAAGTTCCGTCTGAACTTCTTTTTCTCCCGATACGAGTTGCTTTACCTGTCTTAGGATCAAGCGGGTTCAAGTTAGACAAGTGAATAGAAGCTTCCTGCTTAACAATACCACCTTGTGGGTTCTTAGCATTGGGTTTGGTACTTTTATGTACCATGTTAATACCCTCTACAATTGCACGTCCTTCTTTTACGAGAACCTTCAATACGCGACCAGTTTTACCTTTGTCTTCACCAGTATTTACGTAAACTGTATCGCCTTTTTTAATATGTAATTTACTCATTACTCAAATCTTTTACAAAATTAAAGTACTTCAGGTGCAAGTGATACCACTTTCATGTTTGTAGCACGAAGTTCTCTCGCTACAGGGCCAAAAATACGACTACCTCTAATTTCACCGACGTTATTCAACAAAACGCAAGCGTTATCATCAAAACGTATATAAGAACCATCAGCACGACGAATTTCTTTCTTAGTACGTACAATCAAAGCTTTTGACACTGCACCTTTTTTAACATCACTAGCAGGGATTACGCTCTTCACAGAAACAACGATCACATCCCCAACTGAAGCGTAACGACGACCTGTACCACCTAAAACACGGATACACAAAGCCTCTTTCGCTCCACTGTTGTCACACACTGTAAGTCTGGATTCTACTTGTATCATAATTACTTAGCTCTTTCAATTATTTCTACTAATCTCCATCTTTTAGTCTTGCTCAAAGGACGAGTTTCCATAATGCGTACAGTATCACCTATATTGCATTCATTCTTTTCATCGTGAGCGTGGTATTTCTTCGTTTTACTAACGAACTTACCATACATAGGATGCTTTTCTTTGAATTTAGACGCAACAGTAATGGTTTTTTCCATTTTATTGCTAAGAACAACCCCCGTTCTTTCTTTTCTTAAATTTCTTGCTTCCATCAAGCTTATCATTTATTGTTTAATTCTCTCTCGCAATTCAGTTTTCATGCGCGCAATATCTCTGCGTAATTGTTTAATCTTAGCAGGATTATCTAGAGGAGAAATAGAATGATTTAAAATTAATTGGTTATAATTAACCACTTCAGTTTCTACTCTTTCTACCAAGTCATTGGTAGTCATTTCTTTTATTTCTGTACTTTTCATAACACGTTACGCATTTTGGTTCTGATCATAATCGCGTCTTACGATAAACTTCGTAGTAACAGGAAGCTTCTGAGCTGCTAAGCGTAATGCTTCTTTTGCGATTTCGTATGATACTCCTTCTACTTCAATAATAATTCTTCCCGGCGTAATTGGTGCAACAAATCCTTCTGGCGAACCTTTACCTTTACCCATACGCACTTCGGCTGGTTTCTTAGTAATTGGTTTATCAGGGAATATGCGAATCCAAATTTGTCCTTGACGTTGCATATATCTTGTCACAGCAATACGAGCTGCTTCAATCTGTCTACCGGTAATCCATTTGCTTTGCAAGGATTTAATTCCAAAAGAACCAAAAGCAAGCTGGTTGCCTCTTTGGGCATTACCTTTCATGCGTCCCTTTTGTTGTCTTCTGAATTTTGTCTTTTTCGGTTGTAACATGATTTCTAAAATTCAAATTCGTTTAGCGATTATTTTTCTTTCTTTTGAAACTCTTTCCACTGCCGTTGTTTCCACCACGACCACTTTCTTTGCTTTGAGTAAAATTTGGAGCCAATTCTCTCTTACCAAACACTTCACCTCTACAGATCCAAACTTTGATACCTAAAAGACCAACTTTGGTCAACGCTTCTGCATGACAATAGTCAATATCTGCCCTAAAAGTATGTAACGGGGTTCTACCTTCTTTATACATTTCAGAACGAGCCATTTCAGCTCCATTTAAGCGTCCTGAAATTTGAATTTTGATACCTTCAGCACCCATACGCATGGTATTTGCAATAGTCATCTTAATGGCACGGCGATAAGCAATTTTACCTTCTACCTGACGCGCGATGTTATTTGCAACAATCACAGCATCAAGTTCCGGTCTTTTCACCTCAAAAATATTAATTTGGATATCTTTATCGGTAATCTTTTTCAACTCTTCCTTCAACTTATCAACCACTTGTCCCCCTTTACCGATAATGAATCCCGGACGAGCAGTACAAACAGTAATAGTGACAAGCTTCAAAGTACGCTCGATGATGATTCTAGATATACTAGCATTCGCAAGACGTGCATTCAGATATTTACGGATTTTGCTATCTTCTAACAGTGCATCACCGTAATCGTTACCACCATACCAATTAGAATCCCAACCTCTGATGATTCCTAAACGGTTACTTATTGGATTTACTTTCTGTCCCATGCTTAAATCTGTTCTTCATTATTACTTTTTGAACCAACGAACAACGTTACGTGGTTTGAACGTTTACGAATTCTATATCCTCTACCTTGTGGAGCTGGTCTCATTCTTTTGAGTGTAGAACCACCATCAACATAGATCTTAGTCACAAACAATTCTCCACTTTCTGCTTTACGTTCATTTTTCTGCTCCCAATTAGCAACTGCAGAGCGCAATAATTTTTCCACTCTAGCAGCAGCTTCTTTAGAAGAAAACTTCAAAATACCAAGTGCTCTGTTCACCTCCATTCCACGGATCATGTCAGCCACGAGACGCATCTTGCGTGGAGAAGTAGGAACATTTTGCAATTTTGCAAAATACATGGTTTTTAAGGCTCTTTTTCTTTTTTCAGCCGATATTCTTTTTCTTGCTCCCATTATATTTATTACTTTATTATTTCAGATGAATTCCTTTATCTTTTCTTGTTACCGGCATGCCCTCTGAATGTACGAGTTGGAGCGAATTCACCCAACTTGTGACCTACCATATTTTCGGTAACATAAACAGGAATAAATTTATTCCCGTTATGAACTGCAACTGTATGCCCTACAAAGTCAGGCGAAATCATTGAAGCTCTAGCCCAAGTCTTAACTACAGATTTTTTGCCCGATTCATTCATAGCAAGAATCTTATTTTCAAGCTTTACGTTAATGTATGGACCTTTTTTTAAAGAACGACTCATAGTTTACTCAATTAATCAGATTACTTTTTTCTTCTCTCAATAATGTACTTAGATGATTGTTTCTTAGGAGCTCTAGTCTTAAGTCCCTTAGCGTACAATCCTTTACGAGACCTTGGGTGTCCTCCGGAAGCACGTCCTTCACCACCGCCCATTGGGTGATCAACAGGATTCATAACCACACCACGGTTTCTCGGACGACGTCCAAACCAACGTGTACGACCAGCTTTACCTGATTTTTCCAACCCATGATCTGAGTTACCTACACTACCGATAGTAGCTTTACATGTACTAAGTATCTGTCTTACTTCACCTGAAGGCAATTTAATAACACAATACTTGCCTTCTCTTGAAGTCAACTGTGCAAAGTTTCCTGCTGATCTAACCAAAGCTGCACCTTGACCAGGACGTAATTCAATATTGTGAATTACAGTACCAACCGGAATGTTCTGCAAAGGAAGCGCGTTACCAATCTCTGGCGCCGCTTCTACCCCTGACATCAAAGTCGAACCAACTTGCAATCCATTGGGAGCAATAATATATCTCTTTTCTCCATCTGCATAAAATAACAGAGCAATACGAGCCGAACGATTCGGATCATATTCAATTGTTTTAACTACTGCAGGAACACCGTCCTTGTTTCTCTTGAAATCAACAAGTCTAATCATCTTTCTGTGCCCGCCACCAATGTAGCGCATGGTCATTTTACCTTCGTTGTTACGACCGCCTGACGATTTCTTGCCATATACAAGAGACTTTTCTGGTACCCGTGCAGTAATTTCATGAAAAGTACCAATAATCTTATGTCTTTGCCCCGGTGTTGTGGGCTTAAATTTACGTACTGCCATTTTTATTAAATATTGCTATAAAAATCAATAGTATCTCCTTCCTTCAATGTTACTATTGCTTTTTTGTAAGCATTAGTTCTACCACTGATAATACCGGATCTTGTATAACGACTCTTATTTTTGCCGATATATTTAGCGGTATTCACATCAACAACTGTAACATTATATAAGGCTTCAACTTCTTTCTTAATTTCAAGTTTGTTAGCATCAGGACGCACGATAAAGCCGAAACGGTTCAGTTTATCAGTTATTGCAGTCATTTTTTCTGTTACCAACGGTTTAATAATAATTCCCATTATCTAAGCCTCCTTTTTACTTAAGATATTGTCAATAGCCGAGAGAGCACTTTCTGTAAGCACAACAACTCCAGCATCCAATACTCTATAAGTATTTAATCCTGAAACAGTTTGCACATTGGCTTTCTCTACGTTACGAGCCGACAAATATACGTTTTTATTTGATTCTGATAAAACGACAAGTAACTTTTTGTCGGATATTTTAAGATTTTTTGCCATTGAGATGAATTCCTTGCTCTTAGGCACTTCGAAACTGAAATCTTCAACAACAACAATTGCATTATCTTTAGCTTTATAAGATAAAGCAGACTTTCTAGCCAGCACTTTAACTTTCTTATTCAACTTGAAGAAGTAGTCTCTCGGTCTAGGACCAAACACGCGACCACCACCAATCAATACAGGAGAGTTCACATCACCACGACGTGCACCACCGCCACCTTTTTGACGACCGATCTTGCGAGTAGATCCACTGACTTCACTTCTTTCTTTTGATTTATGTGTACCTTGACGCTGGTTGGCCATAAATTGCTTTACATCCAAGTAAATAGCGTGGTCGTTAGGCTCAATTCCGAAGATAGATTCGTTTAACGTAATCTTTCTCCCAGTGTCCTCACCTTTAATGTTATATACGTTAACTTCCATTATTTCTCAATTAATACGATTGAACCTTTGCAACCAGGAATAGAACCTTTTATCAAAAGAAGATTATGATCCGCGATTACTTTTAATACTCTGAGGTTTTGGACAGTTACTCTGTCACCACCCATTTGCCCACCCATGCGCATTCCTTTGAAGACTTTTGCAGGATAAGAACAAGCGCCGATAGAACCCGGTTTACGGGCACGGTTATGCTGACCGTGTGTAGCCTGACCTACACCGCCAAAGCCATGTCTTTTAACAACTCCCTGGAAACCTTTACCTTTAGAAATACCAACTACGTCGACAAAGTCAACGTCGCTGAACAATTCTACAGTAACGATGTCACCCAGATTTAATTCACTCTCAAATTCTTTGAACTCGGCCAAGTGTCTCTTTGGTGTTACTCCGGCTCTATTAAAGTGTCCCATCAAGGCTTTAGTCGTGTGTTTATCCTTTTTATCCTGGAAACCCAACTGCACTGCTTGATAGCCATCTTTTTCGACGGTTTTAACTTGAGTAACAACACAAGGACCTACTTCGATAACAGTGCATGGTACATTTTTACCATCGGCACTGAATACGGATGTCATTCCGATTTTCTTTCCTAATAATCCTGGCATTTCACTAATTATTTAATTATCAAACTTTAATTTCAACTTCGACACCACTAGGCAATTCCAACTTCATCAATGCATCTACTGTTTTAGCAGTTGAGCTATAGATGTCGATCAGTCTCTTGTATGAACTGAGTTCGAACTGTTCTCTTGATTTTTTATTCACGAATGTTGAACGATTCACTGTAAAAATACGTTTTTGCGTTGGAAGAGGAATTGGACCACTTACAATTGCACCTGTAGTTTTCACTGTTCTTACGATTTTTTCAGCCGACTTGTCTACCAAGTTGTGATCGTAAGACTTCAATTTAATTCTAATCTTTTGACTCATTTCTGTTTTTAATTATATGTTATAAAAATAAAGCGACAGGCTAAGAGTCATTCACTAACCTGCTATCTTTTATTAAATCAAGTCTACACGGCCTTTCACTTCTTCAAGCACTGTCCTGGCAATAGACTGAGACACTTGAGCGTGATGTGAATACGTCATGGATGAAGTTGCACGACCTGAAGTGATTGTACGTAATGCTGTAACATACCCGAACATTTCGGCCAATGGCACCATCGCTTTTACGATTCTTGCTCCAGAACGGCTCGATTCCATTCCTTCAACTTGACCGCGACGTTTGTTCAAATCACCAATTACATCACCCATGTTTTCTTCTGGAGTAACAACCTCCAGCCTCATTATAGGTTCCATCAATACAGGACTAGCTTTAGCACATGCACTCTTATATGCCTGAATAGCACAAATTTCGAATGACAACTGATCCGAGTCAACCGGATGAAATGAACCGTCAAGTAATGTCACTTTCAGTGAATCAAGTGGATATCCGGCCAAAATGCCATTTTTCATAGCTGTTTGGAAACCTTTTTGAACTGAAGGAATAAATTCTTTCGGAATGTTACCACCTTTCACCTCATCCACAAACTGAAGTCCACCTTGCTCATAGCTTTCATCGATAGGACCGATGTTAACAATGATATCAGCAAACTTACCACGACCACCTGATTGTTTTTTGTATACTTCACGCAAGTTAACGGCCTTAGTAATAGCTTCTTTGTAATTAACTTGCGGACGGCCTTGATTACATTCTACTTTGAACTCACGTTTCAGACGATCAATAATGATATCAAGGTGAAGCTCACCCATACCAGAGATAATTGTCTGTCCTGTTTGCTCATCAGTTCTAACTGTAAATGTTGGATCTTCTTCTGCAAGCTTAGCCAAACCATTAGACAATTTATCCATATCCTTCTGGGTTTTAGGCTCAACGGCAATACCAATTACAGTTTCAGGGAAGTCAATAGATTCTAGGATAATCGGTGCATTCTCATCACAAAGAGTATCACCTGTACGAATATCTTTGAAACCTACTCCTGCACCAATATCACCAGCAGCAATTACTTCAACCGGATTTTGTTTATTTGAATGCATCTGAAATAAACGAGACACACGTTCTTTTTTCTCAGAACGAGCGTTATAAATGTAAGAACCTGCATCTATTCTACCTGAATACACACGAAAGAAAGTCAAACGACCTACATAAGGGTCAGTTGCAATCTTAAATGCCAAAGCTGAAGTTTTTTCGTCTTCGCTTGGTTCTCTTGTTTCTTCTTCACCTGTATCAGGATTAGTTCCTATTACAGCAGGTGTATCAAGTGGTGAAGGCAAAAATGCACAGACATAATCCAATAGAGTCTGCACACCTTTGTTTTTGAAAGAAGATCCGCAAAGCATAGGAACGATTGCCATCTGAATTGTTGCATTGCGTAATGCTCTCAACACTTCTTCTTCAGTAATAGTTAAAGGATCATCGAAGTATTTCTCCATCAGTACATCATCATATTCCGCTATCTTTTCAAGCATCTTATCTCTCCACTCATTACACTCGTCTACCAAATTTGCAGGTATCTCTTCAATATCATAGTCAGCGCCCATTGTTTCGTCGTGCCATAGAATAGCTTTCATACGAATCAAGTCTACCAAACCTTTGAAGTTTTCTTCTGCACCAATAGGCACAACAATTGGACATGGGTTTGCTCCCAAAATATCTTTCATTTGACGCACTACTTCAAAGAAGTCTGCACCAGAACGGTCCATTTTGTTCACGTAACCAATACGTGGAACATTATATTTATCAGCTTGTCTCCATACAGTTTCAGACTGTGGTTCTACACCACCTACTGCACAGTAGGTAGCAACAGCTCCGTCAAGCACACGCAGTGAACGTTCTACTTCAGCAGTAAAGTCAACGTGTCCCGGAGTATCAATTAAGTTGATCTTATAAGTGTTATTATCATATTTCCATCTTGTTGTTGTTGCAGCAGATGTAATAGTAATACCACGTTCTTGCTCCTGCGCCATCCAGTCCATTGTTGCAGTACCATCATGTACTTCACCGATTTTATGTGTCAAACCCGTGTAGAACAAGATACGTTCAGAAGTTGTAGTCTTTCCGGCATCAATGTGAGCCATGATACCAATATTACGCGTCAAATGTAAATCTTGCTTTGCCATTTCTAAATTCCTTCGCTTTCTATTTTTATATTTTGTTTTTCGCTCGTATTAGAATCTAAAATGTGCAAAGGCTCTGTTGGCTTCAGCCATTCTATGCATATCTTCCTTACGCTTGAATGCTCCGCCTTGCTCATTGAATGCGTCCATGATCTCAGCAGCCAATTTATCTGCCATAGTCTTTCCACCTCTCTTGCGGGCATAAAGGATCAAATTCTTCATTGAAACTGATTCTTTGCGATCAGGACGGATTTCTGTTGGAACCTGAAAGGTTGCCCCCCCCACGCGACGTGATTTCACCTCAACTTGTGGAGTTATATTATCCAAGGCTTTTTTCCAAATTTCAAGAGCTGATTTCTCTTCGTTGGGTAATTTGTTTTTCACTACTTCCAAAGCGGCGTAGAAGATTTCATAAGAAGTATTCTTTTTGCCATCATACATCAGATGATTTACGAACTTAGAAACCTTTTGGTCATTAAACACAGGATCCGGAAGGATTACGCGCTTTTTAGGTTTTGCTTTTCTCATTTGTTTGATCAATAATGTTTCGTTTCTGGCTGCGATTATTTGTCTTCAACCCCCCACCGGGAAATTTACTCAACCTTTATGCTCATCCAACAAACTAAAACGAGTTATACTTATTGTTTTTGCTATTTAATTCGCTTATTTTTTCTTTCCTGCAACTGCCGGAGATTGTCCTGGTTTTGGACGTTTAGCGCCATATTTAGAGCGTCTCTGAGTACGTCCGGCTACACCTGCTGTATCTAAAGTACCACGTACGATGTGATAACGTACCCCTGGAAGGTCTTTTACACGACCACCACGTACAAGTACGATTGAGTGTTCCTGCAAGTTATGTCCTTCTCCCGGTATATAAGAGTTCACCTCTTTTTGGTTTGTCAAACGCACACGAGCTACTTTACGCATCGCTGAATTTGGTTTTTTCGGAGTTGTTGTATAAACTCTCACGCAAACGCCACGTCTTTGAGGACATGAGTCTAAAGCCGGAGATTTACTTTTCTCCGTCAGAACTGTACGCCCTTTTCTTACTAGTTGCTGAATTGTAGGCATTCTAATTGTTTTTTAGTTATATTTTATTGTTATTCATTATTCGCTATGATGCATTTTGGGCTGCAAAGTTACGAATAATATTTGAACTTTCAATTAATTACCTCTTATTTTTTTGTTACGATACGGTCATTTATCAATATTCTATACGTTTTTTTCACCTGCCCTACCATAGAAAGTTGATGCAACTTATGCTTCTATATATTTTCAAAAGAATTCCAAAGATTACCTTTGGGAACCGCAGCGGTCAAATCAATATCTTCCTTTGATACCGGATGAGTGAAATGGATTCTCCGTGCATGTAAACAAATGCTTCCATCAGGATTGGAGCGTGGAAAACCATACTTCAAATCCCCCTTAATGGGGCATCCTATTTTTGCCAACTGACAACGGATCTGATGATGACGTCCGGTCTTCAAATTAACCTCTAATAAATAGTAATTTTCCGAACGACCAATAACCCTATAACGCAAAACGGCTTTTTTCGAGTTAGGCGTTTCTCTATCATACGCGTAGCTTTTGTTTTGCTTTTCATTACGTACAAGATAATGCACCCTTTCACCTTCCGTTTCTTCCGGAACATTCTTTACAACGGCCCAATATGTTTTTTCCACCGCACCTAATTTAAACATTTCATTCAGGCGGGTAAGCGCTTTACTGGTCCTGGCAAAAACAACAAGGCCACTCACGGGCCTGTCCAAACGATGTGTCACACCAACAAAAACATTTCCGGGCTTCCGATATTTATCTTTCAAATACTGCTTTACAGTCTCCGAAAGCGGAACATCGCCCGTCTTGTCTCCCTGAACAATCTCAGCGTTAGCCTTATTGACTACGATTATATGATTATCTTCATATACGACGGTCATCTTTACATATTCATACCACCGCAGCAGTGAACCACTTGTCCGGTTACGTATGAAGACAAGTCGGATGCAAGGAAAGTCGCTACATTTGCGACATCCTCAGGCGTACCGCCACGACGCAACGGAATTGATTTTGCCCACTCGGCTTTTACCTCGTCGGTCAGCTGACCAGTCATTTCAGTGATAATAAAACCCGGAGCAATAGCGTTGGCACGCACCCCACGAGAACCAAGTTCTTTGGCAATGGATTTAGCCAAACCAATCATACCAGCTTTTGAAGCGGAGTAGTTACATTGACCCGCATTACCCGATACGCCTACCACAGAAGACATATTGATGATACTTCCCGATTTCTGACGCATCATGACCGGAGTACAAGCGTGGATAAAGTTGAAAGCAGATTTCAGGTTTACATTGATCACCATATCCCATTGTTGCTCACTCATACGCATCATCAGGCCGTCACGAGTGATACCGGCATTGTTCACCAAGATATCAATGCTACCAAAATCCTTATGTATTTCGGCTACGACCTTGGCCGTATCTTCAAAATTCGCAGCGTTTGACACATAACTTTTTACCTTTACTCCCAAAGCCGCAATTTCTTTTTCCGTGTTCTGTCCGTTTTCATCAATAACTAGATCAGTAAACGCGATATTTGCGCCTTCCTGAGCAAACTTCAAGGCGATAGCCCTACCAATACCACGAGCAGCACCGGTAATCAGGGCTGTCTTTCCATCTAATAATCTCATAAATTTACTTATTTGTTGATTTTTGTTTTACGAAGTGCGCCAAACACAATATTGGCCACATATTCTTTTCGGGTTTCCATATCTAGATTCGCTCCAATACGTCCCCGGATATAAGGCAACTCAATACCTTTCAAACAATAGTGCATGATTTCGGACGTCATAACAACATCGTCCATGTGAAACAATCCGGCTTCCTGTCCTTCTTCGAGAACCTGATGTAACAACTGTATCTCCTTGGCGTCAAACTTCTTACGCACTTTTTCCACCCGCCAAATGTCACGGAAGAAATTGGCGCGAAGCGTACCGTTACGATACACTACTTCTTTCACCGCGTCCAAACGGGTATGGATCAATTGAAGGATCTTTTCTTCGGGGGAGATATCACGTTTAAGCACGCGGCTCATCGTTTCGGAAAGCATCTCCAGTTCAGAATCAACCACCGCCATATAAATATCTTCCTTACTTTTAAAGTAAGTATAAAGAGTTCTCCGCCCTTTCTTGGAGGCAATGGCTATATCATTCATGGTTGTGTTCTCCACCCCCATCTTAGCGAAAAGTTGACGGGCGACATCTACTAACTTAGCTTTTGTTTTGGATACGGCCATAAAAATTGCACAATTCTGAATAATATGAGCAAAAGTAATGCTTTTCTATATACAACACAAGAAAAGAAAGATTTTATTAACATTCAGGCCTTTCGGACTTTTCCGATTAGCAACAAATGTCAAATATACATCTTTATATTTCGTATTATTGCTGTCCGATAAAATTATTCAGTGATCATAAAAAAGGGCTAATTCCATTTGTTGGAATCAGCCCTTACTGGTTATTTTTGTTTGTTACCACACAAAACTAAAATAGCCATGGGTAAAAGTACACATTTTAGCGGACAGCCGCTTTATCGTCAGGTAACAAATCTGCTTGACAAGTCAAACATTCTTCGGTTAAGTCGTAAAGAAGGCG
>JAIRKY010000121.1 GCA_031259755.1 Mediterranea sp. (in: CFB group bacteria)
AAAAATGAGGTTCAGGCGCCTGGGAGAAAAGGGAGAAGCGCTATTCATGTACAACACCATAAACGGACGCTACGCACCCTGCGAAATAGACGAACATACGGGAAAAGCATGCAAAGCCAGCTTCGATAATTCACCCTGGGAAGGAAAGAACATGTTTTATCTGCCCTGATCTCTTTAAGGCAAAAAGAATCTACAATAAAATAGCGGCAACTCTTTACACCGTGTTTAAAATCAACCTTCAAAAAGGAAGATCGCTTTCACGTTATGGCAATAGGGATAAACTTTTTGGAGGTTATTACCTTAGCGTGAAAGGCGAAGTGAGAGAGGATTTTATCAGACCTATACCTTCCGAGTGGGAAGTAGGAAGATCCGATGCTATGCGGTAAATCTTTGTATCGCTTATATTTTGTTTAGTTGAGAACTATTCGTTAATATTGCCGTTAATTAAGAACATGAATAGGTTTAAATGATATGGAACAGAACGTTCTGATTGCTTTGTTGTTGACCCTGTTCGCGGGTTTGGCTACCGGGATCGGTAGTATGATCGCCTTTTTCGCGAAAAGCACCAATAAGAAATTCCTCTCTTTCTCCTTAGGGTTATCGGCGGGGGTGATGATCTATGTATCCTTTGTGGAGATCTTTGCACAGGCGCAAGACCTGCTTGTGGTTGAATTGGGAACAACAAAAGGTATGTCGTTAACTGTTTTCTGCTTTTTCGCAGGGATGTTGCTG
The DNA here is from genome assembly GCA_031259755.1 of Mediterranea sp. (in: CFB group bacteria). Lineage (GTDB taxonomy): Bacteria > Bacteroidota > Bacteroidia > Bacteroidales > Bacteroidaceae > Bacteroides. The sequence continues at coordinate 733 of JAIRKY010000121.1, forward strand.
ATCGGGGTGATCGACCGTTTGGTCCCTTCATTTGAAAACCCGCATGAGGTGCGTTCGGTGGAGCGTATGGAAGAACCCGTAAAGCGTGATTCCAGGCTGATGAAGATGGGAACGCTGACTGCTCTTGCTATTGCTATTCATAATTTCCCTGAAGGCATTGCTACTTTTACTTCCGCAATAGAGAATCCGGCTCTTGGGGTAGCCATCGCTGCGGCGATCGCTATTCACAATATACCGGAAGGTATCGCGGTAGCCGTTCCTATATATCATGCCACGGGCGATAAGAAGAAAGCGTTCCGTTTGTCATTGCTTTCAGGGCTTGCCGAACCGGTCGGCGCTTTTATTGCCTATCTGTTGCTGATGCCATTCATGTCTCCCACTCTGTTGGGTTGTGTATTCGCGGCTGTCGCAGGCATCATGATCTTTATTTCCCTGGATGAATTACTTCCTGCCGCCCGTGAGTATGGCGAACATCATATTTCCATTTATGGGCTTATAGCGGGGATGGGTATCATGGCGTTCAGCTTGATACTATTGGCATAACCCGGTTAACGCCTCGTTTTCTGCTTCTCTTAAAATATCCGTTCAACTTGTTCGTCTTCTATGATAGAGGCATGTCTGGATTTGAACGCTAATTGTAATATGCTAAATTGATTTTAAAATGTTTCATCGAAGAAGAGAAGTTACATCTTTGTCCATCGACAAAGATAAATGTATAGGATGTGAAGCTTGCGTATCAGCATGTCGACGCCGGGTATTGGATATGAGTTATCGTGTTGATTGTTATGCTTGGGTAAAGTATCCGCTGGATTGTGTGGGCTGCGGAAGATGTGTAAGGGCTTGTGACACAGGCGCTGTAGAGTTAGTAACGAATTTAAAAAGATAAATGAAAATGAAGAAAGCAAGACATTTTTGGCATGGAGGTAGTTTTGTGGCAGCTATTGCCGCAATAGCCGCGGTAACGATGTTACTATGGAACGCGTTGGTTCCGGCTATCATCGGGTGGTCGGCGATAAGCTACTGGCAGGCGGTGGGACTGTTGATTTTGTGCCGGCTGTTGTTTGGAGGTATGTTTGGCGGATTGAGACATCATCATCCCGGAATGCGCGGACATGGATTCGGGCATGGGCATCCGTTTGAGGCGTACCATAAACGCGTGAAAGGAATGACCTTAGAGGAGAAGCGCGAATACATCCGTAAACGGATGGCCGGAGAGATGGATGATGAGTGACGTAGCGGATATATTCAGGAAATATCAGTATCAGTTACAACGATTCATCGTAAAGAGAGTTTCCTCGAAAGAAGACAGCGAGGATATATTACAGGATGTGTTCTACCGATTGTCGAAGGTCGATGTGGAAGAAAATCCGATCCAATGTATATCCTCATGGCTTTATACCGTGGCTCGTCATCTGATCATTGATCGCGGCCGTAAGCGGAGAGAAGAGGAAATTCCTCATCAGTCGGATGCTGATGAAGATCGTTCTTTCATGACAGAGTTAGCTCAACTGGTACCCGATGAAGACGCTTCACCCGAATTGGATTATACGAAAGCGTTGGTTTGGGAGGAACTTGAGACCGCCTTATCGGAACTTCCTGTTGAACAACGAACGATTTTCGAGTTGACCGAACTACAGGGCTTTTCATTCAAGGATATTTCGGAATCTACCGGAGTGACTGTCAATACGCTGATCTCCAGAAAACGCTATGCCGTGTTGTATTTGCGTAAACGTTTGGCTAACTTATATGATGAATTTCAATAGATAATAATATTGCTTTTTTGAATACCGGAAAACGATTAAAGATAAAATAATGCAGGAAAAATAGTGCAATGATAATCCCATTTGATTACTTTTGTATTAGACCATACGATATAAATATGAAGAGGCCTGAAATTGTAGAAGCTATTCGTAATACGCTGAAACGTGTTGCTCCCAATGCACAAGCTATTTTGTACGGGTCGGAAGCACGTGGAGAAGCGCGTCCCGATAGTGATGTTGATATCTTAATTCTACTTGATAAGGAAAAAGTGACCTTGAAAGATCGGCGCGCGATAACGTATTTCCTTTATGATATAGAATTTGAGAGCGGTGTAATTATCAGTCCTATGGTACTTTCCCGTAAAATCTGGGAAACGCGACATCGTATTACCCCATTTTATAAAAGTATAATGAAAGAGGGGATCTTGCTATGATGACAGATGAAGATAGAACAGCAGTAGTTGCTTATCGTATGGAAAATGCACGCCGCACCTTAGATGAAGTGACATTTCATATCAAACAAGGGTTTTATAATACAGCTATGAATCGTATGTATTATGCTTGTTTCTACGCCGTGTCCGCCTTATTGGTAAATGAAGGCATCGAAACAAAAACTCATGCCGGAGTACGCCAAATGTTAGGTATGCATTTTGTTAGAACAGGAAAGCTTTCTATACCTTTAAGTAAATTTTATATGGATCTGTTTGACAATCGGCAGATTGGAGATTATGAAGATTTCATTTATTATGATGAACAGACAACTTCGGAGTTATATCCTCAAGCTGTTGAATTAGTCGAGACCATAGAAGAAATGTTGCTAAAATAGTTTTTCAGACATCCATATCACATAGACTTTTAAACTCGTCGAAACAAGTTGCCGGATTATTTCTCCAATAATTCTTTCAGGAAGTTATCCAGTTCCTCATCCAGTCCCTCAAGTAATTCTTCATTCACCAAAAAGGTATCATCGTCCATAAGGAGGAGATCGGCGATTGTTTCTTTATCTTCATCGACCAGAACGAAAGAGAAAGGTTGTATGATGGGAAGGTTATTAAAGCTCTCGCTTTCTTTCATCCTGTTTAAGATGGAATGTAGGATACGCTCTGTGTCTTTATAAAAGTTAACGCCTTCGTAAGTCAACCATTCTTCGATAACCGCGCACGATAGTTCCTCATCGTTGTCATCGAATATAAATAATTCTCCCGAATCACTGATGGGTTGCAGATGAATATCCGTAACGATTGTTTGTTCACTGCTACATGGGTATTTACCTATCGCCTCACGGATAGTAGATTCAATTAACGACTGAGATTGTTGACTTAGTTTCATAATCCTGACTTCTTATTCATTTCTCAAAGGTAACAAAAATATACTCAATCCAACGTATCCGGTTAAAAATCATCGTTAAATCGGTTCATTTGCATCTTGAGCGTCGTGAAATCGCTTCTTCTTTCTTCGAGAATGCTTTGATTATAACGAATACGCGTGTAATCATCGGACGAACTTACCGTACTCTCATCCTCCGGGATCTTATCGGCGACCCTTGCCAGTTCCAAAGCCTTTTTCCCCCATTCATGCGCTTTCTCCAGATCGTCTTTCATCTCGTAATACAGCGATATGTTGGATGCTGTGCGCGCTTTCTTTATTCCTTTAGCTTTTTCAAAAAACGTTTCCCAAAGTGCGAACGCTCTGTCCCAATGATTCTCCCGAACAAAGAACGCCGCGTCCCGCATTTCCGGCGAGCCGTTATTGTAGAAGATACGGCTAACCGTTTTCCAATGTGGAGCTATATGTTTGACCGGAATGGCGCCGGCAAAGTCTGAGGCTTCGGCAATTAGCCGCTCGTCCGGGATCATTTTCGTCCGGGCAGCCGTTAATGTATGTTCAATGCCTTCCCAGAAAATAGTGTCGTTGCCGTTGATCATGATTAAAGGGGCGTCGCGATTGGCAATATACAAATATACTTTGGGATATACCTTCGCATCCACCGCTCCGAGAAATCCCATACCGGTCACAGGAAACGCTTGTCTTTTCACTTGGATCTGTATCTCTTCCAAGGATATCAACATGTCAACATTTAAACTTTCCGTCAACGCGTTCACGGTTTCTTTGCTCAAGAAAGGCGTTTGTTTGGGCGTACCGCTTACCCGCAACGCCGAATCACAAATGATAACCTCGTCGAAGTAGTTTTCCCCAGCTACGGATTTAGCTAATGCTTCCACAGCAATTTCAGGATCACCGTTCAGTGTATATCTTTCAAGGGATCCGTTTGTCTTTTCCGATACGCTGTCTGAGGCGGCATCCGTCGCCACTCGTCCGGGAGCCTCGCCGACATTGTTAACAACGCCAACCCGTTTGATCTGAGCGGGGAAACTGATATCCGCGGGAACGAGGTAGTCAATGGGAACCACCGTATAGCTTTGGCATGAGTAAAATACGATGCTCAGGAGCGCGGCGTAAATGAAACTGATTCTCTTCATAACCCAAGATATTTACGATTGAGGATTTACGATTGAAATATGCAACCAAGCAATCACAAGAGCGGTAACGACTCCAATCGTAAATCATAAATTTAACTTCGCCCGTGACAGTTTTTATACTTCTTTCCGCTTCCACAAGGACAAGGATCGTTACGTCCCACTGTTTTCTCCGCACGGACAGGCTCGCGTTTTACTTCGCGGGTATCACGTTGCGCGGCAGCTTGTTGATTCGGATCGTTCAGGTCTTGCTTAACCTCACGGTATTTGCTCATATCCTGGCGCCTTTCGGGCGCGGCTTGGCGTACCTGTCCCGGATCTTGCACCGGGATCTGGCCACGCATCAGGATGGATATCGTTTGGTTGTTTAACTTTTCAACCATGGTATCGAACAACGTTACCGACTCCAACTTGTAGATCAGCAAGGGGTCTTTCTGCTCATAACTCGCGTTTTGTACGGAATGTTTCAATTCATCCAATTCGCGCAGGTTTTCTTTCCAGCACTCGTCGATCACATGAAGCAAGATCGACTTCTCGAAAGCCTTGACAACCTCTTTACATTCACTGTCATAAGCGGCTTTCAGGTTGCATGAGATATTATATACACGCTTACCGTCGGTAACAGGGATCATGATGTTTTCGTACATGTGCCCCTGGTTCTCAAAGACTTGTTTGATAACGGGATAAGCCACTTGCGCCAGCTTATCCGTTTTACGCTTGAAGTTCTCCATAGCCGGTTCGAATGTTTTTTCGGCCAGCTCTTCTTTCTTCACGTTACGAAATTCGTCCTCGGTGAAAGGAGCGTCCATAGCCAATGTTTGCAGCATATCGAATTTGCATCCTTCGTAATCGTTGTTTTCGATAGCGGCGGCGCATCTGTCCCAGATCATATTGGCGATGTCCATGCCGATACGTTCGCCGATCAATGCGTGGCGGCGTTTGGTATATACCACCGTACGTTGTTTGTTCATTACGTCGTCGTATTCCAACAGGCGTTTGCGGATACCGAAGTTGTTTTCTTCCACTTTCTTCTGCGCACGCTCGATGGAATTCGAGATCATCCTATGTTCGATCATTTCACCCTCCTTGAATCCGAGGCGGTCCATGACGCCGGCGATGCGGTCGGACGAGAACAGGCGCATCAGATCATCTTCCAGCGATACGAAGAATACGGAAGAACCCGGGTCGCCCTGCCGGCCGGAACGGCCGCGCAACTGACGGTCCACACGACGCGATTCATGACGCTCCGTACCGATAATAGCCAAACCGCCCGCCGCTTTTACCTCCTCGCTCAGCTTGATGTCAGTACCGCGGCCGGCCATATTGGTAGCGATCGTCACGATACCTTTCATTCCCGCCTGAGCCACGATGTCGGCTTCTTTCTGATGCAGTTTTGCATTCAGGACGTTGTGCTCGATCTTGCGCATCGCGAGCATCTTGCTCAGCATTTCGGAGATCTCGACCGAAGTCGTGCCTACCAGTACAGGACGTCCGGCGGCAACCAGTCGTTCAACCTCTTCGATAACGGCTTTATACTTTTCGCGTTTTGTTTTATAAACGCGGTCGTTCATATCTTTACGGGAAATCGGACGGTTGGTCGGAATAACCACAACATCCAGTTTGTAGATGTCCCAGAACTCGCCGGCTTCCG
>JAIRKY010000004.1 GCA_031259755.1 Mediterranea sp. (in: CFB group bacteria)
GTACCCATTCTTCCACATCCTTGCCATAGAGTTCGTGCACCGCATTGTCGGTGAGACGGACAATGTTAACGCACCATGATTTCAGCCACAGATTCAAATCGGCCAGAGCAAGGTCGTATTGTTCTGTCATGATGTAGGCTTCCGCACGGCAAAGCAAGGTTTCGAGAGAGGAGAAAACGACTTTCGACACGGTCGTGTTTCCCGTGCTGTTGATCACATCTGTTGTATGAAACTTATACAGCGTTTTTGGGATTAACACGTAAACAGGAACGGAAGAAGAAGAAGCCGTCCAAACGTACGGATAGAAGGTTGCGGTCGTACCTCCGTTACCCCATATTCCGGGACTTTTCATCAGTTCGGTATCGGCTAAATAGGGACTTACCGACCAAATCTTGCCATAGCCGCCATAGTTGGCGTAAACTCTCGCGGTCTGGCTTCTGAAGTTAGTTATCATCAGATTGGCCGGTTCTTCCGAAGAAGTGTATTTGGTGGCTAAGTCGGCGAAGTTCGTTGTGTTTCCGGAACCGTAGTTAGGCCAGTATGCACGACTTGGCAACATTGACGACGGGTCGTTGGTCAGAGTTAATGTCGCGTAATCTATCACCTTTTGATACTCGTTGCCCTTGTAGAGGTAGAAACGGGTAGCAAACGCGTACGCGGCCTTTTTGTTGAAGTGATACTTTGGCTGCGTATAGTTATCGTTGTCTATGAGCGGCAAAGCGGTCAGGAGGTCTTTCTCGATATTTTGGTAATTAGACAGGACGCTCTCACGCTCGTACGACGGATTGACGTTTTCCTCTAACTCTGTCATATAATGAACGCCTAAATCTTTCGCGCTCGTTTCGGCATTATAGTGCAGACCGAAGACGTTGACAAGCAGGAAATGCGACCATGCGCGGCATATCAACGCTTCCCCTCTCTGCGCATTCAATCTGGCGGGATTTCCCTGTTCTTCGATGGCCTTTAACGCGGCGTTCGCATGGGCAATGGCATAATAAACCCTTTCCCAAAAGTCTTCCGCCGAGTCAGAACAATCTTGTACTTGGTCTGACCATAACGCGATTTCTTCATACAATGATTCATACTGGCTTGACGCGGCTGATGTAGCATGACGCTTGTCTCCATTATCCGATGAAAGTTCCGCCAAGATGATGGGCAACGCCGGATACGCGTTCACAAGTAACATCGAAACTTTGTCATCGGTGTCAATGTCGGTTCGATTGTCGGGAGGAGTATCGAGATAATTGTCGAAAGGCTCACAACCGGTTAGCAAGACACCTATTATAAATAGCGTATATAATGTGTATTTTTTCATATCATTACCTTATTAATATTAGAGACCTAAAGAAACGGTAGCCGTGATTTGTTTGGCGAATGGTGAAGATACACCACCCGACTGTACAAACTCCGGATCTTGTCCGTTCAATTTCTTATCAGCGTAGAGCAGGAACAGGTTCGTGCCCTGAAGCTTTAACGAGAGGTTGTTGAGTCCGATGTTTTTCACAATCTTACTTGGTACATTGTACGACAAGCTGATCTCCTTTACACGGACAAATCCGCCGTCTGCCACACGCTCGGTCGAATAGTTGTAGGCCGAGTAAGCGTAGCGCACGTCACTGTAAGCAGTGGTGGTGGAAGTGTTGTACACCTGGCGGTAAGACAAGACTACCGGAAGGACACCGGCCTTCGTTTCGTCACCCGGTATCATCCAACGGTTATTAAACTCGAGTGGAGTCGCCGTCAAGTCCGAGTAGAAACGGGAGAATGTCGGATAGAGGCGTACTTTATTGCCGAACGAATAGGTGACGAAGACATTGAGTCTGAAATTCTTATAACGGAAGATGTTACCCAAGCTGCCGTAAAATGTCGGCTCCATGGATCCTTCATACTTCAAGTATTCGGTATTAAGGGTTTCCTGGAAGTCTACTCTCTGGATGACGTTGCCGTCAGCGTCGTAGAAAGTAGGAATACCTTCCTTATTCAATCCCGCGAATGGTATAGAGAATAGTGCGCGGCTCGGATAGCCAACCATGGGTGCGCTCACACCGCGCGTAAGTTCGGAAACGCTTCGTCCTGTTTCGAGCTTTGTAATCTCTGTCCTACTGTGCGAGAATATGTAATCGGTGGTCCATGTAAAACTTTTGTTTTTGATATTCGTTACGGAAAGTTGCAAATCGACCCCGTTGGATTTCATGGCGGCGGTATTGGCTCTTTTGTTGATGAAGCCTCCGATACCGGAAGTGTAAACAGGGCCTACCAGGTCAAAGTTGTTACGCCAGTAGATATCACCTGTAAAGTTGACGCGATTATTGAAGAATCCCAAATCGACACCGAAATTAAGCTCGTGTTTCTTTTCGTAAGTCAATTCTATATTGGCAAGAGATGATATGTAATTGTACATCTCGCGGTCTGTTCCGGTTGGACGCCACTTTTCGGCGCTCCGGAATATGATATCCGCATTGGAAATACCGCCTCTTGATCCCGTCAGACTGTATGATACGCGACCCGTGGCATGCGAAAGAATATTCTGTTTGTTAAACCATTCTTCTTCGTGCGCATTCCATGCAAGGCCTACGTTCCATGTTGGCAACCAGCGCGAATTGCGCGATTTACCCATCATGTTGCTTCCCTCGTCACGGGCGGTAAGATTGATGTTGTACTTCCCTTTATACGAATAGTTCAACAATCCGAAGAATGCCACGCTGCGCTCTCTGCTCGTCGAGTACGTGAAATAGTCGTATCCTTCGTCGAAACCCTTGCGGAATGCCTGCCAGGCATATCTGGACACATCGCCCATGGAATATTGACGTCCCCAGCCGCGGAACCATGAACGGTCTTTTTCGGCGGATGTCATTTCCATACCCGCATATAGCTTGACAATGTGGTCATCGAAAAAGACTTTGTTGTAGTCGCCCGTCAAACGGAACACATAACTCGTTACCTTGCGGTCTGTCCGGTCATAGATACCTCCGTCGGGCAATACGCTGATAGGCAGGTCGTAAGGATTATCAGGGTCGTCCCACAGATAGCTGTTATTTTCCAGTACATGCTGCTCGCCCATAGCCCTGTATGCCAAAGCGGTGTTCGACTGATCCTTGATGTTATGCTCAATGGAAGAAATGCCAAACGTCATCGAACCCAGCGCGCTGAAAGACAGCTCCTTGATGGGCTTATACTGCAATTCACCCTGAATCAGCAAGTCAACGACATTATAATCCATATAATTATTTTTGAGTTCGTTGTGAATATTAAACGCGGCATAATCGCGCGTATAATACTCGTTGGGGTCAAGCGTACGCGATGTATTCAAAGCATAACTGTACGGGTTGATGTCGAACGAGCGGCTCACTTCGCCATAGAGTGCGCTGACGTCTTGCTTCAGTGTTCCGGGAGCGCGTTGCTTGCGGTACGACAGGTTTGACTTTATGGATGCGGTAAGCTTCTTATTAATATGGTGGTCTAACTTCATCATCGCCGTGTATCGATTGACCTGGCTCGACTCATACCAACCCGGGTCGATCATCATACTTACGGAACCGTAGTATTGCGTCTTATCGCTACCGCCACTGATGCCAATGGAGTGGTTCTGCTGCAAAGTCATGGAGAAAAGTTCCTTGAACCAGTCGGTGTTTCTCATTTCCGCTGCACGCAAATACTCATTTTTAGCTTTCTCCGTGTTGGGCAACAAGTATCCGCCCATTGCCTCGTCGTAAGTATTCATCATTTCATACATTTTGCCATAAACGCCACTGGTGCGGTCGCGGTAGGTATTCGTAAAGTTCAGCCAGCCTTTATTCTCCAGTTCACGATAGAAACCCATCTGATCTTGCGAGTTCATGATGTTGAACGTCGAATAACTGGGGATAAGCCGAGTGGTAAATTCACCGCTATAACTGATCGAAGACTGTCCCTGACGACCTTTCTTGGTAGTAACGACAATCACGCCAGCCATAGCCTTTGCTCCATAGATAGAAGTTGCCGAGCCGTCTTTCAGAATGTCGAACGATTCGATGTCGTTCGCGTTCAATCCTGCAATGGCGTTACTGATCAACGTTTCGGCATCTCCTGAAGACAAGGCGTCTGAACTTACGTCGGCCACATTTTCAATGATTACTCCGTCAACCACCCAGAGAGGTTTTGAGTCACCATACAGAGAAGTTGCGCCACGTACCTTGATTTTGGGTGCCGTACCGAATGTTCCCGAAACGTTCTGCACCGATACGCCTGCCACACGACCTTCGAGCGAACGACTGATATCGGCCACACCATCGAGCTTTACATTATCCGACTTCAAACTAGAGGAAGCTCCAGTAAACAGCCGCTTATCCATCTTGGTCATACCGATCACCACTACCTCGTCCAGCAACATGGAATTGCTTTCCAGATAAACTGTCATTTCCGGTTTGATCGGCAATTTTTGGGAAACCATTCCTATAAAAGAGATGGTCAACGTTTTAGCTCCAGCAGGTACATCCGCAATCGTAAATTGGCCGTTAATATCAGTGATGGTGCCTGATTGGGTGCCGTCCACTATTACACTTGCACCGATTACCACATCATTGTCTTCCTTAGAAAGTACTTTGCCCGTAACCGTTCTCACTTGTTGCATGATTCCAACGCTTGACCACGCCATATCACTGACAAAAATCATCAGCAATCCCAACACAAGCAATCTCCTCAGAAAACGACAAGTATCAAAGTGTACCCACATATCAATTTTCATACTACATAAATAATACATAAAAATAATTTTTTAGTTTATAATATATATGATGTAATTAAATATAAAAACGCATTAAATTATCGTAAATATATAGTTATATTTTTGTATTGATTTAATAAGATCGCAGAAATCTGTAGAGTAGATCGTATAAATCTTCGAGTCAATAATTCACAATTTACAATTATTGATTCATACGATTTTATAATCCGTTTATTTATAGTATTTTTATCGCATGGAAACACCGTCTTTTATGGTTCTGGAAATTTTCCTGTTGGGTATGCCTGCTGTCGTATTTTTGGCGGGAAGCCTGGTTATCTGGCAAGCCTATCACGCCGCATCAAGCAAGATCGGCCGAACGCTTCATCTTCGCCTGCTGACCTTTTTGCTTGCATTGGTGGGGGTATGGTCCGGCAGGTTGTTGTGTATCCTTGCTCCGGATGTTTTCAATGCCTGTTTTCCAGTTTACAGTGTGGTGCTGCTTATAATGTCTGTAGCCTTATGGTCGTACATCCGCCTGCTGGTTTCTGGAAAGAAACAGACGGCTGTGTGGAAACATTATATATTGCCGGTGGTATGTGGTGTAACGGTCGGCATCTTGCCACATCTGTTTAATGGTTTTATGACAGCGACCATTCCAGCCATGCTATATCTGAATATTCTGCACCTTGCCTTTGCACTGTTTTATGACAGCCAGGCAATAAGCATGCTTCTGAAACAGTACCGGAAGAATCGTCAGCCGGACGATTCTTCTTTTTCACCGGGCTGGTTGCTGCTGCTTTCTGCCATTATCGGGGTACAGCTGCTTAACATCATATTGTCCGTTTTTACCGGTGAGCCGGAAAGTTGTGCGGGCTTGCCCTATACGGTTATTGGCGCCTTGCTTATTTCTTTCCTGACAAGCACGCTGGTGTATCGTGTGATTTGTATGGAAACCACCTTGTTCGAACAGGAGGCTATTGAAGAATGTGCGAAAGAAAAAGAAAGGAAAAGTATCATGCGCCCGCCAAAGAAACGGAACAGGCAGGTTCGGAAACGAAAAAGTGATGAGGTGGTTGCCCCGTCTTTTCAAACAGGCTCGAAACTTTCCAGGAAGAACTTCGAGCAATATGTTTCTGAGGCAAAGCCCTGGCTTGACCCGAAATGTTCCATTACGGCACTTGCCGGACTGTTGAAAACGAACCGCACCTATGTTTCAGCTTTCATCAGGAAGAAATACGGCATGAATTTCAACGGCTGGGTGAATGACTGCCGATTCAAGGAACTGGAATACCTGAAGTCATTGCCGAAATACAAGGATACGGATCTCCGGAGACTTATCCCAATGGCCGGATTCGGAACTTACCAGGGATATTACCTGGCACGCAAAAATGCGGAAAAGGGTGTGAAAACCGGAAAGGAGGAAGCAGATGAATGAGCTTATGCGCATCATGGGATATACGGCGCCGCTGACGGCTTCACTGTTCTGTTTGGGTCTGCTGACAGTCCGGCGTTTTGCCACGTCCGGCACATATTGCCGGATAAAGCAGGATCTGCTGGATGTTATGGCCATTTTCTATGCCGTGATGGCCGTCAACTGGGTGCAACCGTTGCTGTATATCTACTGTCCGGAGGTTTACGCGCATGAATCCGTTATATACTTCGTCGAGCTGATGCTTACACAAGTGCTGTTTTACCATATAGTATATAAAATAACTTCGGTGGAAGAGCAGAATTCTTTTCCTCGCATCCATTATGCCGTTATCGGTGTGTTTGGAATGGCGTTTGCCGGCTGGTCGCTATTGATACCTTACGATGTACGGCTGGCTTTGGCAGCCACGGGTGAAATGCAGGCGGGCTACGGAGCCTATTCGATGCTGTCCATCCACAAGCTGGAATTGCGGGGAATCTACACCATTATCTATGGCATCCTCTGCATACGCAGGCTGCTCCGTTACCGGAAAACCATCCTTGAATATTCCGCTGATCAGGCACGTAGTTCGTTGGAATGGTTATACAGCCTGATTATACTGACGTTGGTATTTGCCCCCTTGCCGATGACCGCATTCTTTATTCCCAACCGGGCATTGGCTACTTCGCTTGTTCCCATGTTCTGGGGAACGGCGTACATCGTATTGTTTATGGTGCTCTGCTACAACATGCTGGCGGGAAACTATGTGATGATCCTTCCCGAAAAGCAGGAACATAAAAAGGACAGATGGCACCGGCACTTGGCCAAAACGGATTTTGAAGCGCATATGCACCGGGACAAGCCTTACCTGAAACCCAAATTGAAAATCACGGATCTGACCGCTCATTTGGGAATCAACCGGGCCTATCTTTCCGGATTTATCAACAAAGAGTACGGCATGAACTTCTCCCGTTACATCAATCAGCAACGCATGAAAGAGCTGGAGCGGCTGCATGCCAATCCTGAATATGACAAGCTAAGCGAAGTGGAACTGGTGCTGAAAGCAGGTTTCAGTAGTTACTACGGCTACAGGAGTTTCATGCGGGCGGAAGAGAAACTGAAAAAGAGGCCTTTTGTCAGATGAGATAGTCTGTAATCTGGACTTGTTAATAGTATTTCCGGGCAGGAGTTTTGTTTGTTCTTATCAAACACATCCCCGTGCAGTTCGCTTGCAATGACGGCTTGCAAATCCTCCTCTATGAAGTGATAGACATCGCCCTTTGGGTCACGTCTGGTATGCGCCCGGATATCCTCTTTTGTCTTTAATTCCGTAGTAACAACCGGTACGTCGCCCCATTGCATCACCAGATGAAAGTATGTTAACGCCCTTAAAAACCGCAGGTCCGATTCCTCCAGGAAACCTGAGCAGCTGCCACATAACAGTGCGCAAATCATTCCTATTAATATTGCATTTTGTTTCATATTAAAAACCATTTAAGGGTTCTACAAGGTAACTTTTACTCCGACGCTATAATTTCTTGACAAAGGATATACGCCCCAATCAAAACCGGGAAGCAGGTTGTTCTCTTTATGGCGCCCTCTTTTTCATAAAGTAAATGTCTCGTCCTAACATATCGTTACAAAAAAAGTTAAAGTAATGGAAGAGATTAATAATGAGTATGTAAGGCGCACGCAAAAGGATTACAGTATGTCCTTTAAGTTATCCGTTGTCTCGGAAATAGAGCGTGGCGAAGTTTCTGTAACCGGGGCTCAGCGCAAGTATGGCATTCAAGGAAAAGCGACAGTAATTAATTGGTTGCGAAAATATGGTACCTTTGACTGGGAGAATCAAACGCCCAGTAATATGCCCAAGAGTAAAAACCAGAAAATTCTGGAGTTAGAACAAAAAATCAAGTTGTTGGAGAAGCAGAAAGTTTTTTTAGAGAAACAGGCTGAGAACTCTGATAAGAAGGCCATCTTCTTCGATATGATGATAGATATGGCAGAAAAAGAGTTTAATATCCCTATCCGAAAAAACTCCTTACCCGAACAATCAACCGATTCACATGCGAACAAAAAATGAGTATCAACTCTACCTGTGGATTGCTCGGGGTAAGTAGACAGGTTTATTATCGTTCTGTTTGGTCTAATCAGAAGAAACAATGCAAAGCCGAACAAGTAGTTGCTATGGTCCAGCATCTCCGATTGGATATGCCTCGTATTGGTTTCCGCAAGCTCTATTATCTTCTTTATGAGCCACTACGGGAACTATGTATTGGGCGAGATAAATTTTTATCTATCTTAAAAGCTAATCATATGCTGATAAAACCCAAGAAGAACTATCGTATAACGACCACTTCCCATCATCGCTTCAGAAAACATAAGAACCTGATAGAAGATATGCCCTTGGAACAGCCGGAACAGGTATGGGTATCGGATATAACTTATATCGGAGGTAGAGCTAATAACTGTTATCTGGCTTTAGTTACGGATGCCTATTCCAAAAAGATAATGGGTTATGATGTGTCTGATTCATTAGCTACGGATGGTTCTCTGAGAGCTTTGGATATGGCCATAAAACAACGTAAATACAAAGATAAACTGATTCATCATTCAGATAGAGGACTGCAATATTGCAGTAATGACTACCAGAAAGCATTAAAAAAGAAAAAGATAATGCCTTCTATGACTGGAAGCTATGATCCTTATGCCAATGCTATTGCAGAAAGGGTTAATGGATTGGAAAGTTGACCGAACATCAATGCTAGTAATTGATTCCAACAAGTGAAATGTTTTATGTAACGATTTCCTTGATACTTATCGACGATGCGTCGGAACTTATCTTCGTTCAGAAATGAGATCAGTTGAGCAAATACGTATTTCTC
>JAIRKY010000065.1 GCA_031259755.1 Mediterranea sp. (in: CFB group bacteria)
TCCCCGGACGATATCGGGACGCTTCCCACGGAACCGCCGAACAGCGGCGGCGGCGGTTACATCGATCCGAATACGTAATGGATTAAGCGGGAGACCTTCCCGAGCCTAAGCAGGAGACCCTCCTGCTTGGCATCGGGAAGGTCTCCCGCTTTTTTTGGCTGCTGTTCTACCAGGAGTTTCCGTCGTAGGAGCTCTGCGTCAGGTTGTCGTTGAGTTCGATCTCCTGCTTGGGTATGGGCCAGTAGTAGCGTTTGTCGCTCCAGGGGAGTACGCCGTTGCTGACGTTCGGGTCTTTGGGGTAGCAGATGATGAAGCCTTCGGTATCGAGGAAGTAGTCTTTGTCTTTGATTGCGACGTAACTGGCCGGTATGACGATCTCGTCGCTGTGATCTTTTTTATCCGGGTTGAGCTCGCGCTTTTCTTTATAGATGTTCTGCTTTTCCAGCGTCATCTTCATGCCTCGTAGGGGTACGGTCATCAGTTTACCGGCTTTCCAGCGGATGAGGTCCATGTAGCGCAGTCCTTCCCAGGCCATTTCTACGCGGCGTTCGCGGCGTATCTCGCGGATGAGGGGCGATGGGGTGTAGCCCACGTAATCGGCATAGATCTTGTCCAGGCGTGCGTCTGCGGGTTCGCTGCCGATGGTGAGCCTGCTGCCCGGATAGGCGATGATGTTGTAGCCTGCCCGCATGCGCAGGTTGTTGATGGTCAGGTCGATGTCGTCCTGCGTGATGGTTCCGAGTTCGGCTTTGGCTTCGGCAAGGGAGAGGAGTACTTCGCCGTAGCGGAACTCGACGCCCGTCTGTGTGCCTTTGGTTGTGGCTTCGTATTCGGCTATGTCGCCCACCCAGTGCTTGATGACGCGGTATCCGCCAACGGTGGAGGCGTTGAAGATGCCGATGAGCGGAAAGGTGATCCCGTGTACCTTTGCGTCGATCACGCCTTTGGTTGCGCCGCTATTGCGCCAGATGCTCCAGTATTCGCCCGGGCGGCATACGGTTTGCGTGAGGCGCGGGTCGCGGTTGTTGAGTTCCGTCCACAGGCCGTCGTATCCTTCGAAGAGTTCGCTGTTCTCGATGGTCTTTCCGTCGATGCAGAGGTACTCGTCGAGCATTCCTTTGCTGGCTCCGAAGCAGCCGTACTTCTTGGTCTGGTTCTGGTCGAAGTAGCGGAAGGTGGCGTTGCCCACGTTTGCGCCGTCGTAGGTGCGCGCCAGGATGGCTTCGGTGTTGCCGTCCGTCTGCGGGGTTTTGAGGAAGGTGAACATCTTGTGGTAGCTCTTCTCGCCTGCGCCGGTGTAGAGTTCGTAGTGTCCGGTGGCGATGATGGCCTGCGCCGCCGTGACGCACTCGGTCAGGAACTTGTTGGCGTCGGGCAGGTTGAGGTTGCTGTGATACTTGCGGAAGGTGCCTTCGAAGAGGCAGATGCGCATCTTGAGGAAGTTGGCCATGTCCTTGTTGATGCGTCCGTCGGGCGCCGTGCCTTCGGGCAGGTGATCCACCGCAAAGTTGATGATGTTGAGCACGCTGTCCATCAGTACCGTGCGTGTGGTGCGCGGTGCGAAGAGTTCGGGCGAATCGACGTTGAGGTCGGATGAGAACCAGGGTACTTCGCCGAAGATCAGGACTTTATTGTAGTAGTCCCATGCTTTGAAGAAGAGGGCTTCGGCCTTGTACTTGTCGAGCTTCGACACGTCGCCGTCTCTGGCTGCCTGGGTGTAGTTGCGCAGGAAGTAGTTGAGGGAGCGCATCGATGTCCAGTCCCAGCCGGTAGTAACGCCCGTTTGAGGCACCACGAAGGTTCCGTTCAGGCGTGGGTCGGCCACACCGGTGTTGTTGGCGCTCAGTTGTGTTCCGTTCAGCAGGGCGTTGTCGGTCATCTTGTCCCACCCGATGAGCCGTGGCATGCGGATGGCTTCGCCAAAGGGTGCGTTGGAAATGGTTGCGCTTTCGGCGTAGCCCGATTGCATGCCTTCGGCGTACTTGCTGTAAAACTGGTTCAGGTAGAGTGGCAGGTCTCCCTCGTTCTTGAGGAAGACGCCTTCTGCCATTTGCTGCGTGGGGTCTTGTTGCATAAATGCATCGTTACACCCCGTGAGAGCTACGGCGATGGTTGCCGCGCTCAGGGCTATGATCGTTCTAAATGTCTTCATATCTTAATGGTGTGATTAACGTTAAAAACCGATTTGTACGCCTACGGCTACGGTGCGTTTGGCGGGGTAGGCCACCGAGAGCTGGTCGGGGTCGAAGGCATCGGGTATGTCGGTGATCTCAAAGAGGTTGTAGCCCGCGAGGTAAACGCGCACCTTGTCCAGTCTGACCTTTGTGAGGAGTTGTTTCGGTACGGTGTAGCCCAGGGTCAGCTGTTTCAGCCTCAGGTAGGCTGCGTTGAAGAGGTAGGCGCTTTGCACGGCCGGTGTCTGTCCATACATGGGGTATGCCGCGTCGGTGCGGTCTGGTCGCCAGGCGTTTTCGTACATCCAGGCGGCTCCTGCCCCGCCGCCTCCCCAGAAGCTGTTGGAGCTGATCCAATAGTCGCGTTTGGCTACGCCTTGCAGGAAGAGATTGAGGTCGAAGTCTTTGTAGAACCAGTTCGTGGTGATGCCGAAGCGGTAGCGCGGCGTGCTGTTGCCCAGTACTTTCTGGTCGCCCGAGTCGCCGACCTTCTGGTTGCCGTCGTTCAGTTTGCCGTCGGGAACACCGTCGGGCCCGCTGATGTCTTTCCGCCAGGCATAGCCCGGATAGAGGGTTTCCGAATCGTTGAAGGGGTGTATGTCGGGGTTGGTGAGCCGCCACTTCTTGGCTGTGCCGTCCATGTACCACTCTCCATCGGATTCCTGTACGATGCCTCCGCTCTCATAGCCCCAGATGTTGCCCACGTATTGCCCGTCGTACAGGCTGCTGATGAACTTTTCGGGGTTGGCGGCGTAGGTCAGTACTTTGGTGCGCGCATCGGAAAGTACGAGCCCTACGTCGTAGCGGAGTTCGCCTCCCGCCAGGCGGTCGTTCCACTTCAGGGAGAGTTCCCATCCGCGGGCTTGCAGCTTACCGGAGTTCTGGGTGGGGGCCGTTGCTCCGAGTACGGCAGGATAGGCCACGCTGCCGTCGGTGAGGATGTTCGAAGTGGTACGCTGGTACCAGTCGAACGAGAAGTCGAGGCGGTTGCCCAGGAATGTGGCATCCAGCCCGAGGTCGATGGTCGCGGCCTTCTCCCAGGTCAGGGTGGGCGAGATCAGGTTGGGCGCATTTACGGTGCTTACATACTGCCCGCTGATCAGGTAGCCGGCGGTTGTTGAGGTCATCTGCGCCTGATATGGATAGTTCGATGTGGGTTGGTTGCCCAGTGTTCCGTACGAACCGCGCAGTTTCAGGTTGTCGAGCCAGCTCCGGGCGCCGCTCATGAACTTCTCTTCCGAAACGCGCCAGCCTGCCGAGAAGGAGGGGAAGAAGAGGAAGCGTGCGTCGGGTGTGAAGCGCGACGATCCGTCGTAACGGCCGTTGAACTCGAGCAGATACTTGCCTGCGAAGCTATAGTTCACCCTGCCGAACACAGCGCGTCCGGTGCGTGTCCATGCCTTGGTAGACGGCGTTTGCAGCGCGATGTCTTCCGAAGCGGCGGGGTTCAGGATATCGGGGGAGAACAACTTCTGCATGCTTACATCCAGGTAGCTGTAGGTGGTCTCTTCCTGGTTGAAGCCGAGAACCGCCGCTACGCTGTGCTTTTGGGCAAACGTCTTGTTGAAGTCGATGTAGGCGTTGATCGTATAGTTGTCCGTATTGTCTTTGTAGAGCATGCCTTTGTTGCTTTCGGCGTGCTGTGTCACCTGCGCTCCGCCCCAGTCGATATAGGTGAATTGGGGTGCGTAGCGTTCCAGATTGCTCGACTGCGGATAATAGGTCAGGTCGGCTTTCAGGTTCAAGGTGTTCCTGATGAGTGTGAACTCTGGCGAGAGGGTCATCATGGTCGAGGTGGTGGTAGTGGTGCGGTGCGCGCCGTTACCTATCCAGGAGATGATGTTCGCCGTTGGCATCCCCGGGAAGTCGGGGTCGTCGTCGGCCAGGCGGATCGGCATTTGCAGGCGGGCGTTGTCGTTGTTCGCCATGAATGTCCATATTTCCTTGCTCAGGTCGCTGCCCGCGAGCATGGAAGTAGGTACGAACGGCGCCTGGTAGGTGGTTTTGTTGAAACTCAGCCGTGCGGTGGTCTTGAACCAGTCGGTTACCTGCGCCGTGGTGGTGAACATGGCGTTGTAGCGGTTGAACTGGTCGGTGTTGACCTTGTACATCCCTTCCTGGTTCATGTAGCCCAGTGAAATATAGTAGGACACTTTGTCGCCTCCGCCGGAGATGTTGAGGTTGTGCTTCTGCACGGGCGTCCATGTGCGTACCAGTTCGTCGAAGGCGTTCATCGAAGAGACCCACTTGCGGCTTCCGTCACCGTACTTGATGTAGGCGTTTTCGGGTCGCGGGTCTTTGAGGTATTTCTCCATCGCGTTCAGCACTTCCTTGTCACTGGTTGTCCAGTTGCCGGGTTCATAGTTGCCGCCAATCCATTCTTTTCGCTCCACGATGGCTTTCTGGATCAGGTAGGAGTTCATCACGTCGGGCATGGCGGAGGGGGTGTCCCACGAGATGTCGAAGCTGTACGAGATCTTGCCCTTCTGGTTGAACTTGCCGTTCTTGGTCGTGATCAGTATCACACCGAAGGCTGCTTTGGTTCCGTAGATGGCTGCCGCCGAGGCGTCTTTCACCACGCTCATCGAGGCGATATCTTCGGGGTTGAGCTGGTTGAGCAACGTACCGGTGGTTTCTACACCGTCTATAAGGATCAACGGTTCGGCATTGGATACTTCATACTTCTTGTTCGTTTCGTTATACGTCATGGAAGTGCCGCCACGGATGTTGAAAGACGGTATGGCATCGGGCGATCCGGTGCCGATGGTCACGTTCAGGTTCGGCACGATCCCCTGAATGGCCTGCCCGATGTTCGCCACCGGACGATTCTCGAAAGCGTCGCTCGACACGGAAGCAACGGCGCCCGTGAGGTTTACTTTCTTCTGTGTACCGAATCCCACAACCACCACTTCGTCCAACTGTTTGGAGTCTTCCTGCAACGTAATGTTGAACGTGGTTCTACTACCTACAGAGATGTTCTGCGTCAAATATCCGATGAAGGATATTTGCAGAACGGCATCCGCCGGCACATTGTTCAGCGTAAACCTGCCGTCAAGGTCAGTGACTGTTCCGATGCCGGCTGCGCCTCTCACAATCACACTGGCGCCAATGATTGGTTCTGTCCCGTCAGTTACCGTTCCGGTTACTGTTTTTCCGGTTTGGGCGATGGCATCTACCGATGCTGCGCCCGTCTCATCGCTTCCGACCGGATTAGCAGCTATACAGACACTTGCAAGCAGCAGTGTCGCACAGAAGCCTATTCGTTTGAAGCGGGGTAAGCAAGTGTTCTTCTTCATATTATGTTATGTAATTAGTGTTTAGCAAAATAAACCCTTAAACATAAAAAGAAGACGGAATCCGTATTGCTATTATTGCTTAATCTTTTGCTTTAATTGCCAAGATACTGATATATAACGGTTTCGATGGACTGATTTTCGAAGCTCAGCTCCTCTGCGATAACTCTGGAGTATTTGTGACTAAATATGGGTTGCTGATAAATGGAGTTTTTCTGTAGATGCCGGACTTCTCAGTAATACGTCCACAGACTATGTTATGCCTTATTTAACGTTGAGCCGCTCTTTTTCTTTCAATTCGAATTGGAATATCTACATGGGAGGCATGATGGCAGGAACTAAAACAAGTGACTCTTATTTAGGCAATTGGAAAACAGAAAAAGCCGAGTATGAGGCAACAATTGATGAGTGGACAGCGAGCTTATATCTAAAAGTGGCTTCCACATACAAGTTACCCATTACCCCTACTTGGGGAGCCTATATGGGATGCAACGCATGGATTAATCCACTTCCACTTGCAAACATTGATATTCAGAAAACGGATGTTATAGCTAATAAAGTAACGCAAAAGACCTATTCAAAATGGTGTTTTTCCGAACCGGGAGGGACTTTGGAATTTGGCATATATATAGGCTCAAAGAAGAAGGAGGGTAAATGGTACATCGGTATTGAATATGGGTATTTTGACCGTTATAGTCAAAAGAAAAGGATTTCAGTGGATGGTAAGAAAATGAATACATTCTTCCATGACTATAAATCAAGAGTAGTCTTTTTCTCTTTATCAGCGCCGCATCCGGCAGATTTCACTGCCGGCGAGCAGGAAAGCGCCTACGCCATAGTGGGCTGTCATGTCTGCCGTCACCTTTTTGGGATCGGCGCCAATAGGTTGTACCCAACCCAGTTTTCCCTCTTCATTGACAGCCGAAACCAGAGACTGCCATGCCTTTTCCAAAACCGGCAGGTATTCTTCTTTATCCAACAATCCCTGATTGATACCATAAGCCAGGGCATAAGCAATCAGGGCGGTAGCGCTTGTTTCCGGAGAAGGATAGCTTTCGGGATCCAGCAAACTGGCATGCCAGAAACCGTCGGGACTTTGCAATTCCGCCAGATGGGGAATAAATTCCTGAAACAAGCCTTCATAGAAAGGCCTGTAAACGGAATCACCAGGCAGCAACTTCAATATGTTCACAAGTGCGGCGGCTACCCACCCGTTACCCCTTCCCCAGAATATATGCTTGCCGTTTGCTTCCTTCTTGCCAAAGTAGCTGCTGTCTCTGAAGAAGAGTTTGCTTTCTTTATCATACAAAAAAACACAGGTTCTTTTAAATTCCTTGTCCATAAAGCGCAGATACTTGTCGTCTCTCTCGATCTTTGCCAGATGCGCATACACGGGGGGAGCCATAAACAAAGCATCGCACCACGTCCACGACTGTTTGTTGGATATGTTCATGGCCGTGTCCCCGGGATGACTCATGATCCAGTCCGCCCTTTCCTTGACGGAACGGAGCATCTTCCGCTTTCCATATACGTCGAACATATCCAGATAGAATTGCCCCATGCACAACTCATCGGCATGATACAACTGATATTTGGGATAACCGGCAAAGTTAGAAGGCATTTTCCATGCGCTGATATCACCGATATTCATCAGCCAACGGTAACGGGCGGAGTCGCCGGATGTCTTCGTCCACTCACACATACCTATATATAAGGTGGCGTTTGTCCAAGCGCTTATGCCGTCGTCATGAAGATTACGGGTGGTGGAATAACTGAAGTTGGCGATTTGCCAATCGGCAACTTTATTCAACAGAGATTTGATTTCAGATTCTGCCGGCGGAAAAGCGCAACAAGAGAGAATAGCCGTTTGCGCCTCTGCCGGCAGAAATAAGAATAGTAGAAAAAAGAGTTTCGTATATGTTTTCATGGCCGCAATTGCTTATTTAGAGCAAACATACCGGAATTCCCTCAACATGCCGCAATCGGAGTTTTGCTCTTTTTGCCTGCTCTTTTGCTGTAATAAGCAAGTGGCTGAAAATAAACAGACTATATGATAAAGACAAATCATTTCTTCCGGTGTTTCGCAGCGAAAGCGGAAGGCGTTTCTCCAAATTCCTTTTTAAAAGCGCTTGCAAAATAAGATTGGCTCCGAATACCTGTTTTTTCCATGATCTGGTACATGGGCATATCCTGTTCTATGATCAGACGGGCCGCTTTCCTCATTTTGTAGTTCAATATAAATTCTACAATCGATTTGTCTGTAAGCATTTTCACCTTAGAATAAAGTTTGCTCCGGCTCATAGACAATTCAGAGGCGATATAATTGACATCAATATTAGGCTGGTTAAGATTTATCTCTATAATTTCTATCAGCTTTTTCAGAAACGTATTGTCCTGCTCATTCATGGACAATTCCGCGCTTTCTGCATAATAATGTCTGGCGTAATACTCCCGAAGGTTCTGTTGATGCCTGAATATATTTTGAATGGATAGCAGCAACAGATTGAAATCAATGGGTTTTGAGAAATACATGTCGGCGCCGGAGTCCGCACCTTCCATCCTTGGTTCCGGCCCGCTTTTTGCGGTCAGCAGGATAAAAGGTATATGAGATGTATTCACATCCGCTTTTACTTCACGACATAATGTGATCCCATCTTTTAAAGGCATCATGATGTCGCTGAGAATGAGATTTACCTCTGTTTCTTTCAGTACTTCAAGAGCTTCCGCACCATTGGTGGACTCAAATATCTCGTAATGCAAAGATAGAAAACCGGACATCAGCGTCCTTAAATCATCATTGTCTTCAACGATCAATACTCTTCTTTTATCAGAACGATATACATCGTCCATACCAATCATGGCATCTATATCATTTTTAGCCGGCAATAATCCATTGCTTACCGGTTCTTTTCCGATTTCCGCAAACTCCGACTTGTCATAGACCGAAACATTCGTCGGAAAATAAACGGCGATATCGGTTCCTTTGCTGCGTTCACTGAAAATAGAGATCGTACCTTTGTGTAACAACATCAGGCTTTTGACCAGAGCCAGTCCTATACCTGTTCCAAGGTGCTGGTGAAGATTCGTTGTGTCTACCGTATAGAATCTTTCGAACACATCCCCGATAGTATCTCCGGATATTCCCACCCCTGTATCACGAACCACCAGAAGGAACTCGTTATTGAAAGTTTTGTCTTTCGATACGTTATAGCTATACTCATATTGAGGTACAAATTTGGAATAGACCGAATACGTTTCGATACTTACCGTACCCCCGTCGGGCGTATATTTGAATGCATTGTTCAGGAGGTTCATCACCACCTTTTCCAGTATCTGTTTGTCGATATAAAGGCTATCCGGAAGTTCGGGATCACAGAGGGTACGTAACGTAATATTGTGTGTCCGGGCATAATCGCCAAAATCGGACGCCAGGTCCGCAACCAGAAGGTTCACATCAACAGGCTGTACCTGCAATTTCATTTTATGATTCTCCACGGTTCTGAAATCCATCAGCTCGTTCACCAGGTTCAGCAACCGACAGGAGTTGTTGTGCAGTATACGGTAATAATAATCTTTCAATCCTTCCTGTTTCAGATTGTCCACAGCACCCAGGATAAGTGACAACGGCGTCCTGAAATCATGAGATATATTCGTGAAGAAACGCAACTGGGATTGGTACAGTTCTTCCTTTTTCTGCTTGTCCAGACTATCCATATAGATCTGAACTCTCAGTTTTCGTTTACCGTTATAATGATAGAATATGACCAGAACAATACCCGACACTATAATTAAATAGATCAAATAGGCCGGCCAACTTACCCAAAGCGCAGGTTTGCAAACTATCTTTATGACCATAGGCGTATTATTCCATATCCCTTCATTATTGGCCGCCAACAATTCAAAATAATAGGTACCGGCAGGCACCTTCGAGTACATCACCGTACGATTGGAAGCATCTGTCAATATCCAACGGTCATCATATCCCTTCAAGCGATATTTGAACATATTCTTATCCGGAGACAAATAATTATCGGATGAAAACTTGAATCCGAAATTCGTCTGGTTATAATTCAATATAATCTCGTCGGTCGACGAGTCTCCGCTGAACGTTGGGATTGCAGGCACATGATCAATGTAAAAATCCGAAATATTGGCTTTCGGTTCAAGCGTATTGAACTTTATATTGTACGGATTGAATACGGTAAATCCTTTGCTTCCCCCGAAGTAGAGTTCACCGGAATCGCCTTTCAAAGAAGCCAACGGATAATAGACCTGCCCTTGAAAACCATCGCTTGCATCAAATCTCTGATAAGAATCATTCCTTATGTCATACCTGAATAATCCATTGTCCGTACCTAACCACAAACAACCCGAAGCATCGGGACACACACTATATATGGCAGACATGTTGAAATGCAATATATCCCGGAAAAAACTAAATCCGGACGTGGAAGGATCATATTTCACAAGCCCATGCCCGATTGTTCCTATCCATATATTGCCGATTGCATCCACACAAAAAGAGTGACCGTTGAACATTCCTATCTTTTCGGAAAATATCTCTTTTACGGTTCCGCTTTTTATGTCCATTCTGTAAAGCCGCTTATGGGTTATGATCCACAAATAGCCTCTATTGTCCTTCTGAATATCAAACACATATCCGTCGTCACCAAACTTGTAATGCGTGAATTTCTTTGTACTGAACGATAGAAACGAAACCAAAGGGCGATTGGTCTGATAGGCTACCCACAAGCCGGAATCGCCTTCCAGAACAATTTTCCGGAGGTCATTGCTGTATAAACTGGTCGTATCTCCGTCAACATGACGGAAATGACGGAATCTTTTTGTTTGCGTGTCCAGACAGTCAAGCCCTCCCTTGTACATGGCAATCCACAGTCTTTTCCGGAAATCAAGCGCCAATGATTTCACGTTATTATAAGACAGACTGTTACCGTTACCCTCATGTTTGTAAAAAGAGAAAACACCCGACGACCTGTCCAAACAGTTAAGCCCTCCCCCTTCCGTCCCGATCCACAGACGGTTACCGTCTTCCGCGAAACTGCTTACAAGGTTATGACTCAAGGGACTCTTGGAAGGAATATACGTCTTGAACCACAATCTTTCATTCAGATTTACGTAACACAATCCTCCGGCATACGTACCTATCCATATATTCTGGTGACGATCACTGAAAAGAGTCCATATGGAATTGTTCGGCAAACTAAACGGGTCTGACCTCCGGTGAAGATATAAGCTACGTTTCCCTGTCGCAATGTCCAATATGTGCAATCCCCTCTGCGTGCCAATCCATATCTTGTTGTCTTTGTCTATAAGGAATGTCTTGACTGGAATATTTTCATTTTTATCCTGGAACAGCAGTTGTTTTTCTACTTCACCTGTCAGGATGTTCATTTGGATAATCCCATGTTTTTCTGTCAATATCCAAAGATATCCGTCATTTTTTTTGATCTCTATTATGGAATAATCCTTGGGAAAGAGATGGAATAACCTGATCTCTTCCGGGTTTCCGTAATCACAATAGTAAATTCTGTTATAACGGGACGAGAAGAATATCCCGTTTTCGTCACAAGTGGCATGGCTAATACTTCTCACGGGTTGCTTGTCGTACAGGCATTGTATAAGTTGTTTGTCGTGTCGGTTCATCCGGTACAAGGAACCGCCGGAGACACACCACATATTATCTTTCCGGTCTATCATCAAATTAGTGATATCCCCATCCATTACCTTCTCGAAATTGTCTTTCAACTTGTCATATCTGAAAATGCCGTTGCTCGTTAAAATATGGAGACATCCCGAAGCATCCCCGACAAGGCTTCGAAGCTCCCAGATATCTCCCTGATCCCGGAAACGAGGGGAGTATCTTTTATATTCATGACCGTCGAAACGTTGCAAATCGTTATTCAGTAAAATCCAAATAAAACCGTCATTGTCTTGGCTTATATCCATGACCCCATCATAATAGAATCCTCCTTCGGGCGAAAAAGTCCGGAAATGATAAACTTCCTGAGAATAGGCAAATACACCTATAAGCAACAAGAAGCAAGAAAAAACGAGGTTCAGACAATGATCTTTCATTTTATCAAAATATAGTGTGTCGCAATATTACAATTAATTTTATGATTTAGATCAAAAGAGGTACAAATTAACAATACCAGACGTATCTCTGTATCCGACGTTCAGATTAAATATTCGATAATTGCAACCGACGGTATTTTATATATTTGACAAAACCCAATAAGCAGGGAGAGTTTATTCTGAAACCAATCCCCAATAATCTCCGTCATAAGTACTTTTTGTTCTAATTAACGTAAGTTCGATGTAAGAAATCTCTTTGTCTTTATGATTCGTGTTTATGATTTGAATACAATGGCTTCAAAGACAGGGGATCTCTATGGGAAAACCATCATAAACAGGTCAGCTTATTTCAAACACATCCTCACACGTACGCCTCTGTTACAGATATGAAGTGGGAATTAGTTGTAAGAGAAAATAACTGAAAACAAGGCTGCTCATTAAACGATCGTTTAATGAGCACAAAAATAACCATTTATTTATACCGTACAAACTTTACGGCGATTATTTTTTCAAAGTCGCCCGTATCTCCCTGCCGGCGGGCGTT
>JAIRKY010000120.1 GCA_031259755.1 Mediterranea sp. (in: CFB group bacteria)
GCCGACCGTTTTGTTTTTACGAAATGCGATTTGCAGGCGATTCTTAGAAATCCGCCCGGTATTCTTGCTTTCATGGGCTTTTTTTGCAGATTGACATTTTGTCAAATCCCATGCACATCATCTGTTTCCACCTTTTCAATGCTTATAGCGGAAGTCCGAACGTTTAAAAAATGATCTTACTGGAAATTCTATCCGGAGGTTACCGGGTCGATCTGGTATCAGGTGAATCACACAGGAAAACAGGCAATTGTTTTATGCCAGGTACAACCCTTACAGTGTTTATGATTTAAATACGATGGCTTCAAAGATAGAGGATCTTTATAGGAAAACCACCATAAACAGGCCAGCCTGTTTCAAACATATCCTCACACGTACGCGTTTATTACAGACATGAAATGGGAATTGGTTGTAAGTTTCTCATCCTCTTTTCTTACATAAATATTCATTTCATTTGCTACTTTAAAACTCTTGCCCCCTCTGTCTTCCGGATCAAATTAAAACTCTGCGCCTCTGTGTTTAAACCTTCTTCTCTTCTTCCGCATGGAAATGGTAAATCTGTAAATGGTAAATGAGTTGGTGGTAAATGAGTTCTTCTTCACTCCCTCACACATCGAATCGAGAAGCCGTTGGCCCGATAGTTGGTGTTGGCCACGTAGACATTGCCGTTGTTGAAGTACAGGCTCGAGGCATTGTCGCTAATGGGCGATGCGGACCAGTAGTAGCCGAGCGTACCCGGGTAATAGAGCGTACCGGACTCCCGATGCCGGTACTCCACGGCAGGGTATTGAGCGTTATCACCCCAGGAATAACCGGCAGACCACACACCATTGAGATTGGCCGGGGTAGTAGTGCCCGTCTCGACGAAACCCTTCCAGGGACTAATGGCCTCTGTACCATCGGAATGAATCGGCACACGCCAACCCGAAAGACAAGGATCGTAAAAAGACTTCACAGTATTATGACCCCACAACGTGTCATCACGAGTATCGCCATAATACCAATCGAAAGGAGAAGCATTGTTTGCAATAAATACACTTGGATTCTTGATTGTATACCCAACCGTACCTTTCGTTTCATCGGCAGCCTCAATAATGAAGTCAGCATCTTCCGAGACGATACAGGGAATGATCTCGCCAATATCGTCGCCGACTGTTATAGCGCCGGATGCTCCCTGGACCAGTTTATCCAGATCCACCGTGCCGGAAGTAGCGCCACTCGAATACGGATAGTACGCCATAAAATTGACTTTCACCGAAAAGTCAACGGGGTAATAAAGGGTATTCTGTGGTACTTCAAACCGGTGAATCATCAAAGAAGTTTCAGGTAATTCCTCTGAGATGGATTGTAGAACGGACTTTCTCATAGATTGAAAACTACAGAAGGATGACAGCGGATTATGAATATAAAACTGAATCCGCTGAAACCATGCTACAGATAACCTTCTGTCAAATCATGCTTAAAAAGTTATGAAATAAATGCAAAACAGCTTCTTAATATTACGTATTGGACGACCAATATCATCCTATGGGACGGGAGAGATCAAGCGAAAGGAATACGAATTCCCTGCCTTCACCCTTAATACCCAGTGAACAGAACGTTTGAAAAAGGTGAAAGCAAGAAAAAGGGGGAACGGGACTCTCCAAGCAGTCCAGGTCGTTGTATGTTACATTTCTGCAAACTTTTGTAACATTTCTGTAAATTGATGTAACAAACAGCAAACATAATGAAACAAAAAAGCATAAAGAAGAAATGAAATCGTCATATATTTGTATAATGAATCACGCATTATTTATTATTTTATTATTCAATTTAAAATGTATCATCATGGGAAACACTAATCGTGTTATGAAGCCCCTCGGGCTTTTCTTTCTGTTATGCCTGATACCTATATGGGTATTCTCACAGGCTATTTCTGTAAAGGGTACTGTTAAAGACCCTTTAGGCGAATCCGTTATTGGAGCCAGTGTCGTAGAAAAAGGCACGACTAACGGTACTATTACTGACTTGGATGGTAATTTTACACTGCAAACCCCTCAGGGCGCTGTTTTGGTAATATCCTTTATAGGGTATAAAACGCAGGAAGTTACTGTTAATGGAACTACACCATTACGTATTACTATTTTGGAAGATACTAAGATATTGGATGAAGTAGTAGTGATCGGATATGGTACTCAACGCAGGGAAGCGGTTACCGGATCGGTATCATCGATAAGAGAAGATGCGATCAGGGAAATTCCGTCGACCAACATAACCCAGGCTTTGCAGGGACGGATTGCCGGTGTGGATATGACGCAGACATCAACAAAACCGGGGCAAGCGATGCAAATCCGTATTCGTGGTACGCGTTCGTTGACAGCAAGCAATGATCCGCTGATTGTGTTGGACGGTATTCCTTTTGCCGGATCTATCAATGACATTGATCCTAACAGCATCAAAACCATTGACATCTTGAAAGATGCTTCGGCTACTGCTATCTATGGTTCGCGTGGTGCAAACGGGGTAATCATGATTACTACAAACCGCGGATTAAAGAACATGGCGGCGCAAGTAACCTACAATGGATACTATGGTGTAAAAAACGCCATTAAATATCCAATGATGGACGGACCTAAATTTGCCAAACTACGGGCGGATGCCAAACAAACAGCCACAGATCTGGGCAAAAGCTTCTCGAATGATAATTCCAGCGACGAGAAAGACAACGTGAACACCGACTGGCAAGATCTGCTTTTCCGCCAGGGAATAGTAACCAGCCACGATATTGGAATTGTAAAAGGTTCTGCGGATGGAAACTACACCTTTGGGCTCGGCTATTACAAAGACCAGGCGGTAGTGCCGACATCGGAATATCAGCGCATTTCAATGCGTTTTGCCGCAGACCAGAACATCGGCAAATATATCCGCGTTGGATTGACCTCGAACAGCAGTTACGGCTATACGCAGGGTGGTCAAGTCGGTATCGGTGATGCTTTGGGATCATCTCCGTTGGCTGATCCTTACGATGCGGACGGGAACTTGAAAAGAGCGACTTTTTCTTCACAAGATGTTATTAAGGTATGGACCAAAGAAAGCATTGAAGCAGTAGAAGACCTGTGGCTGAATGAATCCAAAACGTTTGGCTCATACAATAATGCTTATGCCGAAATAGAAGCGCCTTGGGTACAAGGATTGAAATATCGCATGAACCTGGGTTTAAACATCCGCACTACAACAGGCGGCGGTTTCACGGGAAAAGGGGCTACCAGCCCTACCAATCCGAACGAACTTTCGTCGGCCTCTGTCAGTAACTCGCTTACAACCAATTGGACAGTGGAAAACCTGCTGAGCTACGACCGCACCTTTGCCGATGTGCACCATGTGAACGTTACGGCCATGTATTCTGCCGAGCAAACCAAGTATAACCGTTCGGCTTTCAGCGTGCGTGATTTTCCGGCCGACCATTTCCAAT
>JAIRKY010000140.1 GCA_031259755.1 Mediterranea sp. (in: CFB group bacteria)
CCAAATTCAAGGTTGTGCCGATAGTCGAAGTCAATAAAGGGCTTCATCGCAAAGCTGAGCGGGTGACTTTTGTTTGCTCCCGGTCGCCCAACCAATGCCACAAACAGGATAGCACTTTCTACCCATCCCTGTTTCATTTGTATGAGATGGGTATTACCTATTCCCACGGCAATAGCAGTCAGTATAGAGGCGGCCGTATAGTCTATCGGATAACTTTGGCACTCGTACACTTCGTGTATAATCTGCTGAATCCGGGATGGGAATATCCCGACAGGAAACTCCGCTCCGGCAAACGACAGGTTCATATCCATGGCCTTGTTGATAATCTCTTCCGGTGTTATTGATTTTTCTTCCATAACTGCGGGGGATTAAAGGTCGAAACCGGATTTCGGCTTGTGGCGAACGCCTTTCTGCATTTCTGCCAGTATCTGATCATAGTTCTGTTCAGGAGCGTTCCGGCGTCCGTTCTCTATCCAATCCAATAGTTCGTCCTCGTAGAAATAGAGCTTCTTCCCTTTCTTGTAAGAGGGAAGTAAGCCTTTACGCACAAGGGTGTAGATGGTTGGTTTGGCTTTTTGGATAATGCGGCAGGCATCATCAATCCCTACCAATACATGCTTTTCTGATGGTGGTGGTTGGAGTACCGACACCAACTGTTTTAACTCGGCGACCTGTTCGGTCAGATAAGTTATCGCCTGCGGTAACTTATCAAAGGTAATTTCCTCTTTGTACATAAACATATATCTTTTTAGATGTTTGATGTGCAAAGGAAATCAGTGATTTGAAGGTGAAATGGAGCACCAGAATATAACTGAGAAATAACTGATCGAAGGTGTTTAATGCTGTAAGGTGTTGGCTTTTAACTGAGTTATAGCAATAAAAAAGGCAACTCGGTTAGTGATTGCCTCCAATGGTTTGAGAAAATATGGATTATAGTTCCTCTTTGATCCTAATAATACAACTTCCTTCTGATGATCGTAGTTTTCTTATCAGCGTGGAGATTTCGTTTTCTTTCAGGACATCAGCAAATACCCGTTTGATGAAAGTAGCTGTTTCAATCCCTGTTCTCTTAAACTGGTTGCCTATGTTCCAGCCGAAGTGCATCAGATCTATCGGTTTTAACTTTGAGTTTACAGTAACTGGAGAATTGATTTTATTGCATTCCTTTTCGGTAGCATACTGAAAGGTACGGATATATGCGTAGAGTTTCTGCATTTCGCTTTCTTCCACATACAACGCTAACTCTTTGTTGGTATAACAAAGCACATTTTCTAAGGTCTGCATTTGTTCTTCCTGGATATTTTGTTGAGCCGCCTGTTTGTAGTCATTGTAGTTGGGTATGCTAATATCTTCTTTGGGGATAATCGTTTCCATTGGTGTGACAGGGGTAACTTCCACATTCAATTCATGTATAGGCTGTTGTCCCTTTCTGAGGATACGCTCCACCAAAGGCAATAGGCATTCATTCACAATCGATTGAAAGCTAAAGTAGGTGGCGCCGATTAGAATACAGGTAATTATAAAGGCCACAAGCCCTGAAAATTCATCCATCTGCAATTGCCTTACTACAAACAGGCGAACTAGCATCCCAATACATAGTATCGATGCCAATAGAAAAGAATATATAATAATGTAGTCGAATTTCTTGCTTAAACATACTAATCGATGATTATTGTTTGTGCGCAAATGTATGCTAATAACCAGTCGATTCCTATACTTTTTGGGCAGCTATCTACCTGTGTCTCCGATTTGGTAGCATTTGTCTACCCTTGAGGACAGTAAAATGTACTTTTTAACAATCTGACAATGATTATATATTCGAAAGCCGGCAAACCATTCCTTCAAACTAAGCAGTAAATTTTGCGGCGGCTAAAATAACCGTCGCGAAATTTACTTCATGCTAAAATTCTCTATTTCAACGAAATTCTATTTACTGATTCTCGTTTTTTAGCATTTACCAACTCTGCATATATCTGGGTAGTCGATACATTCCGGTGGGTCATCATCTTGGAGACGGTGTATATGTCGGTGCCTGCGGCTATCTGTAAGGTTGCGTACGAGTGGCGAAAGCAATGGTACGTTATGTGCTTCTTGATTCCGGCCTTTTGCAACCAGCTTTTCAGAGGGTAGTTGACCATACTTCGTTGTAAGCCTTTGAATACTTTTCCGGAATTGGGTGTTCCGCAGAGTTCGTATGCTTCTTCACTGACCGGCAGCATGGCTTCGGTCTTTGTCTTTTGTGTTCTGATGCGCAGGCAATAACCTTGGTCAGGGGCGATTTCAAAGTCTTCCCATTTGAGGTTCAGTATATCACTGATACGAAGTCCTGTCAGGCAGGAAAACAGGGAGGCAGCTTTGAGTACCGGAATATCACAGGGAGTTGTGGCCAACTGTTTCACTTCATCTAATGTGAGGTATTCTTTTTTTACATCGTCTGTTTCAATCTTATCTAAAAAGTCATTTATGTTCTCACGAATCAGTTTATCCCGGTAGGCAATTTTAAGTAACCCCCTGAAAGTGGAGTAGTAGCCGGATGCCGAGTTTTTTGAAACCTTTAGTTTGGTACGTTTCAACTGGTGGGCGCTCAATAGATAGGAGCGGAACCTCTTGCATAGATCCACATTCAGTTCACCAAACGTACATTTTCCCTGTACGAACTTGTGGAAATGAGCATAGACGATCAGCCACTTTTGGTCTTTGGTACGAGCCATCTTTAGGAAATAGGCAAGAAAGTCCATTTTCATTTTGTGCTTATCGAGAAAACCAAACTCTTCATTGATGAGAGACTGTACCCGAATACAACGGATAGCTTCTGCTTTGTTCAACAACGATATGTTGAACTCCCGCTCCATCTCGTTTTTGGGATGGGCATAGATGTAGATACCGAGATATTCCCGACGGCTCATTTGCATCGTTTCAGGGTTGCGAACTGCTGGGTAGTAATCCAGATAAAGTGAAATACGGTCGTTCCTAATCGCTCTTTGGCGAACGGTTACTTTGGTACATGTATGATTCATACGTTTAATAATTAAATGATTATACTTGTTTTTTGATTGCAAAGGAAAATGGTGATTGCTTGGTGATAGCGTTCACCAGAAAATAACTTCAAACTGTTTACTCAATTTGGGGAGCACCTAACAGTTTATCCAGTTCGGGTCTGGAAA
Source organism: Mediterranea sp. (in: CFB group bacteria) (assembly GCA_031259755.1). Taxonomy (GTDB): domain Bacteria; phylum Bacteroidota; class Bacteroidia; order Bacteroidales; family Bacteroidaceae; genus Bacteroides. The sequence continues at coordinate 3,165 of JAIRKY010000140.1, forward strand.
TCTTGGTGTATTTGCCAACCTTGACTCTGGGAATATTATGGTAGGTTGCGTAATGATAGAGCTGGTCACGGGTGAGATTGAATTTCTCCATTGCTTCTGCCACAGTGTAGTATTGCGGTTCTTTAGGTTGGGCTGCACCTTTGGCTATATCGAAATGCTTCTTGGAGTAATAAACCATTCTACCTTCTTTCTTTTTGGGGATGGCGTTTGTAGAAGCAAGACCGTAGATGGAAGCCAAAGTAATTCCAAACTTCTCCTGAATCTCTGCTACCGAATACCATTCCGTTATTTCCGGGTCGGC
>JAIRKY010000131.1 GCA_031259755.1 Mediterranea sp. (in: CFB group bacteria)
TTAGTGATAAAGATTATCTTTGTGCATTATACTTATAGCAGACTTTCTGATCGGAATTGCGTGAGTTACGGCTTGCGTAAGCGTATCAAAGTAAATTCAGTAACCCACTGGCGGTGTAATCCGGCGCAGTATCTCTATATTTATGGGTGTTCTGCGTATCCGTTAGTTATAGCGTATATTTATAAGATTGTCTGATACCCTCATGGGTTTCGTTAGTTTTATATTTAACGGAGTGGTTACTTTCTATCCTGCTTCGGGCGTGCGTGAGCAGACTTCCGGTGCGTTCACCTACACGGGTTCTCTTGGCTACGCGTGGCATTGTGCCCTCACAGGCGCCAATGTCTACCGCTTGGGCTTCAGCTCGACGACCGTGTACCCGACGTCCAGCAATGCTCGCGCCTACGGTTTCAGTGTCCGTTGCGTCCAGAATCTACATCTGTTTAAGTTAACGTGAGTTCGAAATAAGATTACCGCTCTTTTGCAAAGTATCAACCTGTCTTGTAGGGGCAATTCTCCCCCTTTCATATTGTTTCTCATTTTAGCTACAAAAACCTTATAGCGCAGGTCGTGATCAACCTGATGAAGAGTGCGACCGAAGCTATAGGCGCAAAACCCGGCGGACGGATCAACATACGGGCTTTCAGCACGGCAAATGCGTCATATCCCGGCGTATAATTTTATATTACGCCGAGAATATGTAACTTCGCACAGTTGTTTTAACTATTTAATTATTCACCTGATCAAACTATAAGCCTATGCCCTCTTCCGCAGAAAATATCCTTCTTGTAGGTTCAATCCTGCTATTTGCCAGTATCGTAGTAAGTAAGACCGGTTACCGGTTCGGAGTACCCGCCCTGTTATTGTTCCTTGTGGTAGGTATGGTCTTTGGCAGTGACGGACTGGGTTTGCAATTCAGTGACGCTTCGCAGGCGCAGTTCATCGGTATGGTCGCCTTGAGCGTCATCCTGTTTTCCGGTGGTATGGATACTAAATTCGCAGAAATAAAGCCGGTTCTCTATTCAGGTATTGTGCTGTCTACCCTTGGGGTGTTCCTGACGGCAACCTTTACCGGTTTATTCATCTGGTTCATCACAGGCATGGGCTTTACCAACATTCATTTACCGATCTTAACCTCATTATTGCTTGCCGCCACCATGTCATCTACCGATTCGGCGTCGGTATTCGCCATTCTGCGCTCACAAAAGATGAACCTGAAACATAGCCTCCGCCATGTGCTGGAGCTGGAAAGCGGTAGCAACGACCCGATGGCGTATATGATGACCATCGTACTGATACAGGTTATCCAATCTTCGGGAATGAATCCGGGCATGATACTGGGATCTTTCGTCATCCAGTTTGCAGTGGGCGCCGGCGCGGGATACATACTGGGGAAGTTGGCTATCAGGATACTCAACAAAATAGCGATCGACAACCAATCGCTCTACCCCGTTCTGTTGCTGGCTTTCGTATTCTTCACGTTCTCCTTTACAGACCGTATCCATGGCAACGGCTATCTGGCCGTTTACATCCTGGGGGTCATGGTTGGCAACAACAAGATACCTTATCGCAAAGACACAGCTACCACGATGGACGGGTTGAGTTGGCTGTGCCAGATCATCATGTTCCTTTCGTTGGGCCTGCTGGTAAATCCGCACGAACTCCTCGATATCGCTTTGATCGCGCTGCTGGTCGGGGTATTTATGATCGTCATCGGCCGGCCGCTGAGTGTATTCCTTTGTTTATTACCGTTCAAAACGGTAAACCTCCGTTCGCGTATCTTCGTATCCTGGGTAGGGTTAAGAGGAGCGGTACCCATTATCTTCGCCACTTATCCGGTAGTAGCGGGAATTGAAGGGTCGAACATTATCTTCAACATCGTATTCTTTATCACGATCCTCTCGCTTGTTATTCAGGGAACGACAATCCCGTTTGTCGCCAAACTGCTGAACCTGTCTACTCCATTGGAAAAGACGGGGAACGACTTCGGCGTGGAACTGCCCGAAGACATCGACAGCAACCTGACCGACATGACCGTTACGCAAGAGATGCTGAACGAAGCCGATACGCTCAAAGAGATGGACCTGCCCAAAGGTACCCTGGTTATGCTTGTCAAACGCAAAGGTGAATTCCTTATTCCAAACGGTACGCTAAAGCTCCATGTCGGCGATAAGTTGCTCTTGATCTCGGAAAGCGAGAAAAAACCATAGAACGACACTTCCTGCTTCTACAAGAATGCGGAAGATCCTGAAAGTGTAACGGATCATTCATTTAAACGGCCCCTTAATGGCCTTTTGTCTTAAAAGCCGGTTCGTCAAGTATTTCCGTACCGGTATATCATACAACTTCAAACAGAGATAAGCTAAGACAATGCTTCCTGTAACAACTGCCGCTGCGCCGGGCAATGATTCCCGAAACGTGAGATCATCATTCTTTACCCAGGCATAATAGAGATAAATAAAAGGGTAGTGCACCATATACAAAGGATAAGAGATATCGCCTAAGAACTTGCATAACCGGGTTGTATGCTTACCGGCGCTCTTTCCTGAAGCCCCAAGACAGACAAGGAAGGGAAAACACAACACGCAACACGCCGTATCATATACTCCGTTCATCCACAAATGTTCGGCTCCACCTATGCGCGGCACAGCCAGGAGGATAACGACGAACAGACTGCATATCCAAAAGACTCCCTTTACCCTGACAGGCCTGAAGATACGGGAAAGGAGCAATCCGGCGGAAAAAGAGAATAACAACCGCAAGGATCCGGCAGTAAATTCTGTTCCGGTCAGTGAAAATCCGGCGCATATATCACCGTACGGCCCCAATATGGCAAATGTCGCCAAGCCACATCCGGCGACAAGAACAAGCAACGCAAGAACGCCGGTTGATAATTTACGAATGAACAAGGCATAGAGAATATTGCCGATATACTCAAAGAATAAAGACCAACTCGGGCCATTCAAAGGAAACATTTCTCCCAAACCTCGAACTTCGGTTGCCGGAGCAGCCGGAATTAAGAGCGCGTTAAGAAATGTAGCGAAGAACAAAGCCACGATAGTCACTTTCGATACATCCCACACGGAGCAGCCTTGAAGATAGAACATGACCGCCCCTATGACGGCTCCCATCACAACCATCGGATGCAGGCGTATGATCCTGCGTTTGATGAAGTCTTTCGTCGTTATTTTCTTCCAACGATCGTCATAAGCATAACCTACAACAAACCCTGACAGTATAAAGAAGAAATCGACCGCCAAATAGCCATGATTGATGATCTGGTCTGAATGGCTGGTCGCATAAGCTTCAAATATGTGGAAACATACAACTGTGATAGCCGCCACTCCGCGCAATCCGTCGAGAATGTCGTAATGTGGCTTTGTATCGGCAAACGCAGCCGTCGGGATCTGGGGTTTCTGCATGAGATCAATTTCTATTAGAAAGAAGACTTAAATGTTGTTTGCAAAGATACATAAAAACACGACTTATGAGCGTTTATTCCTTTAGATTTGCAAAGACGCAAAACACCGGTATAGCCGCCCGGTATTCCTGCTTTCACGGGCTTTTTGCGGATTGATATTTTGTCAGATCTCATGTACGTTGTCTGTTTCTACCTTTTCAATGCATATCCTCACACGTACGCCTCTATTATAGATATGAGATGGGAATTGATTGTAAGAGAAAATAACTGAAAACAAGGCTGCTCATTAAACGATCGTTTAATGAGCACAAAAATAACCATTTATTTATACCGTACAAACTTTACGGCAATTATTTTTTCAAAGTCGCCCGTATCTCCCTGCCGGCGGGCGTTCCCGGTGAGTCTTTCAGTCTGGAAAACGGCTCTTCCGGAGAGGCTCTGGAACGCCCCGAAAAGCTGCTCATTAAACGATCGTTTAATGAGCAGCTTTTGTTCTGTCGATGCGTTTGTATAGTGGGTTTTCAAACAGAATTAAAAACAGATATCAGTCAAATTATTATTAATCATTTAAAATTTAAGTAGAAATGAAGAAGAATGCTTTTTTATTGTTGGCTTTAGCGGCCATGTTTGGTTGTTCGAAGTCCGAGCGGCTTTCGGACGATGATGCGAATGGGTTGTCCATTCAGTTGTCCAGTCGTATAAATGACACGGGTGCAACCCGTGGCGATGGTGTGATCGTGGGTGATAAGCCCACGTCAACATTGAAGGT
>JAIRKY010000104.1 GCA_031259755.1 Mediterranea sp. (in: CFB group bacteria)
CCTTCGGGAACAGAACCTAAGATCAAGTTCTATATTGAAGTAAAAGGTGAAATGGGTTGTCGTAACTGTTACGATAGCGCCAATGCCGGTGCCGATGAAAAAATAAAAGCCGTAATGCACTCATTAGGCATTTAAGCGATAGAGTGTGTCGAAAATACGACACATTCTCTTTTCATTTCCGATTAATTCGTAGGCTGTTTTCACTATTCGTCAAAATCGAAATCGTCTGTAGGTTCAGGGCCAACAAAATCGTCCATATCCCGGCGATCTTTCTTTGTTGGACGCCCCATACCACGGGCGCGATCAATAAAACCGCCGATTTTACTCATCTCCAACAATTCGTATTGATCGGGGGCCGTTACGTTTTCCATCATTTCAGAAATCCACTTTGCCCCTATCCTTTTCTCTATGGCCTGCAACACCTTAAACGAATACGTAACAGGCGGCTTCTTCACCTGAATCACATCGCCGGACTTTATCATATGCGAGGCTTTTACTCGCGAGCCATTTATCATCACACGGCCCTTCTTACACGCCTCGACAGCAATTGTACGCGTCTTGAATACACGCACAGCCCATAACCATTTATCTATTCTTGCTTCCATATTATTAGAAGTTAGTAGTTAGAAGTTAGGTTAATGATTAATTGCAAGTACATACATAATCTGGCTTCTGGTTCTTAACTACTTGTTATATTGATTCATTGTAATATCGATGCCTGCCAGGCAGAAGCTTTTGACGATCTCACCTGCGGTTTCCAAACGTTCGTTCATGGTCTCCCATTCCTTTTCATTGAAAGGGCTGAGCACATAATCGACTTGTCCGCCGCGCGGGAAATTATTTCCGATGCCGAACCTTAAGCGGGCGTAGTTTTCGGCGCCTAATATCAAGGCGATATGCCTTAATCCGTTGTGCCCGGCGTCACTTCCTTTTCCTTTCAAGCGTAAAGCGCCAAAAGGCAAAGCCAGGTCATCGACTATGACCAGCACATTCTCCAGGGGGATCTTTTCCTGTTGCATATAATAACGAACCGCGAATCCACTCAGGTTCATGTAAGTAGAAGGTTTCAACAGGAACAGTTGCCGACCTTTCAGCGGTAAACGGGTAACAGCGCCGTATCGCTTATCGTTAAAAACAATATTGGACGCCTTTACCAAGGCGTCCAATACCATAAATCCTATATTATGACGGGTGTTATGGTATTCATCGCCCATATTGCCCAATCCGACAATCAAATATTTCATAATTTAGAACTTAGGAGCTAGTGTTAGGTGAAATTTAAGAAGTTAGTAGTTCTACCTACTATTTTTTTGCAGCGAGACCTCTTGCGGCACGTGTCAACTTAACAGCGCATACAACATTATCTTTTGCGTTCAACAGTTCAATTCCTTCGAATGAGAGTTCACCCACTTTGATTGTTTTACCAAGTCCTAAATGCGATACGCTTATAACCAGTTTCTCCGGCATATTGTCGCATAGCGCTTTTGCTTTCAGTTTGCGCATTTGCAGCGTCAGCTTACCCCCTTCTTTCACACCTTCCGCAAGGCCTTCAAGTTGTACGGGTACTTCCATTATAATAGGTTTACCGTCAATAATTTCAAGGAAGTCTACGTGAAGAATGGAATCTTTAACCGGATGGAATTGGATGTCTTTCAGGACAGCTTTTATTTGCTTACCGTTGATGTCCAGATTCACCAAATAAATATCCGGCGTATAAACCAGGTTACGCAACATATCATTGGTTACTGTGAAATGTACATTTTCGGCGCCACCGTAAAGTACGCAAGGTACACCCTTGTTCTTACGAATTTCTTTCAGCGCTCTGCTTTGTTCCGAAGAACGTTCTGCAATCTGTCTTACAGTTCCTTTAATCTCAATTGATTTCATTTTAAAAATTGTGTTACTCTAAATTAAGTTTATTTTTGCTTAATTCACCATCACACGGTGTGATAGTACCCACACGATGTTGCAAAAAGCGATGCAAAATTACGCTTTCTTTTTGATTTATCAAAAAATATGTTATTCAAATACATTAAAAAAAGTGGTTTATGTGCAAAGAATCAATTAAAATAATTACTTTTGCAAAACGATATATTAGTTTTTATCAAGATTATGATTAACAGAGTTCTTATTCGTCTTAAGATTATACAGATCATATACGCTTACTACCAGAACGGAAGTAAAAATTTAGACTCAGCGGAAAAAGAATTATTCTTCAGTCTTTCAAAGGCTTACGATTTATATAACTATCTCCTCATGTTGATAATTGCATTGACGGACTATGCACAAAAGCGTATTCATACGGCAAAAGTCGCGTCGTCTTTTACAGAAGAACATCTATCTCCTAACATGAAGTTTACGAAAAACAAATTCGCAGCACAGTTAACGGTAAACATGCAACTGAACGAATTTATCGCCAACCAGAAAAAGACATGGGGTAATAATCAAGATTTTATCAAAGAATTATATGAAAAGATCATCGTTTCCGATATATATAAGGAATACATGGTTGCTTCCGACTCTTCGTATGAGTTAGACAGGGAGCTATGGAGGAAACTTTATAAGACATTCATCTTTAACAACGAATCACTGGACCTGCTTCTTGAAGAACAGAGCCTGTATTGGAACGATGACAAAGAGATCGTCGACACGTTTGTTTTGAAAACCATCAGACACTTTGATGAAAAACAAGGAGCGAACCAACCGTTGTTACCTGAATTTAAAGATGAAGAAGATAGAGAATTTACCCGCCGCCTGTTCCGTCGTACTATTCTTAATGAGGAATATTACCGCCACCTCATCAGCGAGAACGTAAAGAACTGGAATATTGACCGCGTGGCATTTATGGATGTGATCATTATGCAATGCGCGCTTGCCGAAATATTGAGTTTTCCGAATATCCCGGTCAGCGTTACTCTGAATGAATACGTCGAGATCGCTAAACTCTACAGTACGCCTAAGAGCGGAAGCTTTATCAACGGCACATTGGATGGAATAGTCAATCATTTGAAAAGCGACGGTAAGCTAACAAAAAACTAATACTTTTGCGTCTATATAAAATAAAAAACAGAAATTTATGAACGTATTACTTATTACTTTCTTACAGGAACAAACGCCAACCGGCAGTGGAGGTAACATGATGTGGATCATGTTGATCGCCATGTTTGCCATCATGTATTTCTTTATGATCCGTCCCCAGAACAAGAAACAAAAAGAAATTGCCAATTTCCGCAAGTCTCTTGAGATTAATCAGAACGTTATCACCGCAGGTGGTATACACGGAAAGATCAAAGACATTAAAGATAATTACGTCGTTCTTGAAATAGCGGACAACGTAAAAATCAAAGTAGATAAAAGTTCGATCTTTGCTTCAAGCGAAAACGCTTCGGCTAACGTAAAAAAGTAAATATCTCATAAGCCTATGGTTGGTCGTAGGGAAATAGTACTATTTTATTCACGATTATCTAAAAAAATAAAGGACTTTCTGTTGAGTAAGCAAAGCAGAGAGTTCTTTGTTTTTTTACTCTTCTTTTTCATCGCAGGGGCATTTTGGCTACTCCAAACACTTAACGATGATTTTGAAGCAGAGTTGACGATGCCCGTACGCCTGAGAGGGGTTCCAAATTCTATTGTAATAACATCGGAACTACCATCAGAACTCAAGGTAAGGGTAAAAGATAAAGGAGTAGCGCTATTGAACTATGCCATAGCCAGAAATTTCTATCCGGTCAACCTTGAATTCAACGACTATAAAGGCGCTAACAATCATATCAAAATCTACGTTGCGGAATTTGAGAAAAAGATCCGAAGCCAGTTAAACGCTTCCACACATTTGCTCTCAGTACATCCGGACACGCTGGAGTATATCTATTCTACGGGAAAATCCAGGTATGTTCCGGTCAAGCTACAAGGTAAAGTCACTTCCGACAGACAGTATTATATTCCCGACACGCTCTACAATCCGGATTCAGTGTTGGTATACGCACCCTCTGCGTTGCTTGACACGATCAGCTATGCCTATACGGAGAAGTTTATTTTAGAGCGCATATCCGATACGATCATATACAAGGCGGCTATCCGTCCGGTCAGAGGCGCGAAATTTGTCCCCAACTCGGTAGAGCTGATTTTCCCTGTGGACATTTACACAGAAAAAACGGTAGAAGTTCCTTTGATCGGTACAAATTTCCCTGCCGACAAGACTCTACGAACATTCCCGTCTAAGGTTAAAGTTACGTTTCAAGTCGGTATGAGTAAATTTAAGGACATCGAAGCGGAAAACTTTGCCATCCGTATTCCTTATGAGGATTTACTACGTCTTCAGTCTGATAAATACAAAGTCACATTAAAGACAATCCCAATAGGGGTCAGCCATATCCGCATCTCACCGGAGGAAATTGACTTCTTAATAGAGCAAATGAATGTCAATGCCGATTAAATTAGGAATTACCGGAGGAATAGGAAGCGGTAAAAGTGTAGTTTCCCGCTTACTGAACATGATGGGTATACCGGTTTACCTGTCAGATATCGAATCTAAAAGGCTTACTGCTACCGATTCGTATATACGCCGGAAACTGATAACACTACTCGGCGAAGAAGTCTATCTGGATGGCGAACTCAACAAACCGCTATTAGCCAACTATCTTTTCAGTGATCCGGAACATGCCCGAAAGGTTAACAGCATTATCCACCCCAGAGTGAAAGAGGATTTTCGGTTATGGGCGGAAAAACATAAAGACGCTTCCATTATCGCCTTGGAAGCAGCTATACTGATCGAAGCCGGTTTTGTTGATGAGGTGGATCATATTGTTATGGTGTATGCCCCGATGGATATTCGGATTAAACGTGCAATGAAACGGGACGCGAGTTCCAAAGAGGCGATTGTCAGACGCATCCAAAACCAGATGAGCGACGAAGAGAAAAAAGCCAAAGCACACTACACGATCCTGAATGACGGCACGCAAGCGATCATTCCGCAAGTAGAGGATATATTAATTCGTTTACGTACAAAATTATTAAAACAAAATTGAATATCTTATGTTAAAGACTATTTTATCTATTTCCGGTAAACCGGGATTGTATAAGCTTGTTTCTAAAGGAAAAAACATGCTGATCGTCGAGTCGATATCAGCCGATAAGAAGCGCTTTCCTGCTTATAGCAACGAAAAAATCATCTCGCTGGGAGATATTGCCTTGTATACAGATGGGGAAGAAGCGCCTTTAAAGGACGTACTGACCTCCATCAAAGAAAAAGAAAATGGCGCACCCCTTTCTATTGATGTTAAAAAGGCATCCCAAGATGAACTTCGCGACTACCTGAGCGAGGTGCTACCGAACTATGATCGTGAAAGGGTATACGTCAACGATATCAAAAAGTTGATTTCATGGTATAACATTCTAATTTCCAATGGAATTACTGATTTCCAGAAAAAGAAAGAAGAGAAGGAGTTAGAAGAGTAAAGTAGTTATCTACGCTTAGAGGCTGAATCGCTTTTGAAACAGCCTCAAGGGTTATATCCTGCATCAATTCTTGAACCGCAGTTTATCTTCTTCTATGGCATCTACAATGATCGGTTTGTTGCGGTCGACTTCTTGAGCCAACAGCTTCTTCGACAGATCATTGAGCAGATAACGTTGGATGGCTCTCTTCACCGGACGGGCGCCAAATTCAGGATTATATCCGGCTTCGGCCAGAAGGTCTAATCCAGCATCCGTCAATATCAGTTCCACTCCATTACCGGCCAGCATTTTTTGTACATCCTTGATCTGCAGGGCAACAATCTGTTTAATTTCTTTTTCCGTCAAGGGCAGGAACATAATCGTTTCATCAATACGGTTCAGGAATTCGGGACGGATGGTTTTCTTCAACAGATCCATCACCTCATTTTTGGTTTCTTCAATGACCGCATCTTTATTGTTACCATTCAGCTTCTCCATCTGACTTTGAATATAGGAACTTCCCATATTGGAAGTCATGATGATGATAGTATTCTTAAAGTTCACTACACGGCCCTTATTGTCAGTAAGGCGACCATCGTCAAGAACCTGTAACAGGATATTGAATACATCCGGATGCGCTTTCTCTATTTCATCAAACAATACGACAGAATACGGTTTACGGCGAATGGCTTCGGTCAATTGTCCACCTTCATCATAGCCAACGTATCCCGGAGGAGCTCCTACCAAACGGGAAACCGAATGTTTTTCCTGGTATTCACTCATGTCGATGCGCGTCATCATGGCTTCATCATCGAACAGAAATTCCGCCAACGCTTTTGCCAACTCGGTTTTACCCACCCCGGTTGTTCCCAGGAAAATAAACGAACCGATCGGGCGGCGTGAGTCTTGCAAACCTGCGCGGCTACGGCGAACAGCATCGGCTACAGCTTCTATAGCTTCATCCTGTCCGACCACACGTTTGTGAAGTTCTTCTTCCAGATGCAACAACTTGTCTTTTTCGCTTTGCAACATCTTGCTTACCGGGATACCTGTCCAACGGGATACAACGTCGGCAATGTCTTCGGAATCAACTTCTTCTTTGATCATGGCCGCGTCACCCTGCATTTCATACAGTTCCTGCTGGGTTTCTTCGATCTCTTTATTCAGCGCTTGCAGCTTGCCGTAGCGTATCTCGGCCACACGTCCATAGTCGCCTTCACGTTCAGCTTTCTCAGCCTCGAACTTCAGGTTTTCTATCTCGGCCTTATTTTGCTGAATCTTATTGATCAGTACTTTTTCACTTTGCCATTTAGCTTTAAGTGAATTTTCCTGTTCTTTCAATTCAGCAATTTCTTTATTCAAAACCTGTAACTTAGCTTCATCCTTTTCGCGTTTGATCGCTTCGCGTTCAATCTCAAGCTGTGTAATTTTACGTGATATTTCGTCCAGGCCTTCCGGCACAGAGTCAACCTCTATGCGGAGTTTAGCTGCTGCCTCATCCATCAGGTCAATCGCTTTGTCAGGCAAGAAACGTTCCGTAATGTACCGGTTACTCAGTTCCACGGCAGAAATGATGGCATCGTCTTTAATACGCACCTTGTGATGAGTTTCGTAGCGTTCCTTCAGTCCACGCAGGATGGAGATCGTGCTCATGGTATCCGGTTCGTTTACCTGTACCGTCTGAAAACGGCGTTCCAGCGCCTTATCTTTTTCAAAGTACTTCTGATATTCATCCAACGTAGTGGCGCCAATAGCACGCAGTTCGCCACGCGCCAACGCCGGTTTCAGGATATTGGCTGCGTCCATAGCGCCTTCACTCTTACCTGCACCTACCAATGTATGGATCTCGTCAATGAACAGAATGATATTCCCTTCCGCCTTCTGCACTTCGGAAACAACCGATTTCAACCGTTCTTCGAATTCTCCTTTATACTTGGCGCCGGCAACCAACGCACCCATATCCAATGAATAGATATGCTTGTCTTTCAGGTTCTCGGGTACATCACCCCGAAGGATACGATGGGCAAGACCTTCAACAATAGCTGTCTTACCGGTGCCCGGCTCACCAATCAAGATCGGATTGTTTTTTGTACGGCGGCTCAGGATCTGGAGGACGCGGCGGATCTCTTCGTCACGGCCAATCACCGGGTCTAACTTACCGTTTCTGGCAGCCTCATTCAGGTTGATCGCGTATTTATCCAGGCTCTGATAAGTTTCTTCGCTGGATTGGGAAGTTACTTTCTGACCTTTACGCAGTTCATGAATTGCAGCGTGCAACTCTTTTTCGGTCATGCCTGCATCTTTCAACAGGGTAGACACCGTACTTTGTATCGCCAGCAATCCTAACAGGATATGTTCTAAAGACACATATTCATCACCCATTTCTTTGGCGTAATGCATCGCCTTTTGGAGTATATCACTTGCTTCACGGCTCAGATAGGGATTTCCGTCACCGGAAACCTTCGGTAAAGACTCGATTTGCCGGTCAATAACAAGAGCGACTTGTCCGACATTCATACCCAGTTTCTGGAAGATAAAATGGGTAACATTTTCTCCCACCTTCATCACACCATACAACAAATGTGCGGCTTCAATGGTTTGTTGACTCTGACTTTGCGCATGATTCAGCGCTTCCTGTACGGCATCCTGTGATTTGATCGTAAAATTATTGAAATTCATCTATCATCTCCTTTCCTTTTTCTCTATGCATATATTATCAGGTAGGCTGCAAAAGATTTGCCACAGATGGGAAAATGTCAACTTAGCAGGCGAAGTACAATCTTTGAGACAAAAAGTCAGGGGGCCATAAGTATTTTAGCCAACCGGACTTAACATCAACGTGAGTTCGATATAAGAATTTAGGTTCATCCGGAGAATGCATAGTTGATAGATAAAAAAATAAGAGAATGCCTCAATGCTATTTTGAGACACTCTCTTGTTGTTGGGCAATATTGAACCGTCCTTATATCGGTATTGAAATTAGTTCCTTTCAGGACGTGGCAGTAATACTTTTCTTGAAAGTTTAAATTTACCGGTTTTCGGATCGATATCAAGCAGTTTAACATCAATCTCGTCTCCTTCTTTGATTCCGGCGTCTTCAACATGTTCCAAACGTGTCCAGTCGATTTCGGAAATGTGCAGCAGACCATCTTTTCCCGGGAGGAATTCAACAAATGCACCGTAAGGCATTACCGAGCGAACTTTTCCTGTATAGATCTCACCGATTTCCGGAACTGCAACAATGCCTTTGATCAACCGAATAGCATGATCAATACATTCTTTGTTTGTTCCTGAAATTTCGATTCTGCCGGTTCCGTTGATTTCTTCAATCGCAATTACGGTTTTGGTCTCTTCCTGCATTCCCTGGATAATCTTTCCACCCGGCCCGATCACTGCGCCAATGAATTCCTTAGGAATGATCATGGTCTCAATGCGTGGAGCATGGTCTTTCATTTTGGAGCGTGGTTCAGGCATTGTATCGGTGATCTTGCCTAAGATGTGCATGCGTCCGTCTTTTGCTTGATTCAAAGCGCGTTCCAGAATTTCAAATGACAGTCCGTCCACCTTGATGTCCATCTGAGTGGCTGTGATACCGTCTTTTGTTCCGGTTACTTTGAAGTCCATGTCTCCCAAGTGGTCTTCATCGCCAAGGATATCCGAAAGCACAGCGTATTTATCTTCTCCCACATTCTTGATCAATCCCATAGCGATACCCGATACCGGCTTTTTGATTTGTACACCGGCATCCATTAGCGCAAGGGTTCCCGCACATACGGTAGCCATAGATGATGAACCATTCGATTCAAGAATGTCTGATACAACACGTACCACGTAAGGGAAGTCTGTCGGGATCATTCCTTTTAGCGCCCTGTGGGCAAGATTACCGTGACCGATCTCACGACGGCCTATACCTCGTTGCGGTTTTGCTTCTCCGGTTGAGAATGGAGGGAAGTTATAATGCAGTAAGAAACGTTCTTTTCCGTGTATCAATACATCATCAACGATCTTTTCATCCGGTTTGGTACCCAGTGTTACAGAAGTAAGCGACTGTGTTTCGCCGCGGGTAAAAATGGCTGAACCGTGCGGTCCCGGCAGATAATCTACTTCGGCCCAGATCGAACGGATTTCTGTAGTCTGGCGGCCATCCAGGCGTTTACCTTCGTCCAGAATGCAACGACGCATCGCTTCTTTTTCCACATCGTGGTAGTAGCGGTCAATCAATGCACCTTTTTCTTCCAATTCTTCTTCGCTGAACTGAGCTTTAAATTCGTCGCGGATAGTCATAAATGCATCATGACGTTCATGCTTATTGGCGTTACCGGAAGCAGCGACATCGTAAACTTTGTCGTAGCATGCTTCGCGCACTTGTTTGCGAAGCTCTTCGTCGTTTACTTCATGATCGTATTCACGTTTCACGGTTTTGCCGACCATTTCGGCCAGCTCCATCTGTGCTTTACAATGTATTTTGATCGCTTCGTGAGCCACTTTCATAGCTTCCAGTAGTTCGGCTTCCGAAACTTCCTTCATCTCGCCTTCTACCATCATGATATTATCATACGTAGCGGCTACCATGATATCCATATCCGCTTCTTCCAGTTGTTGGAATGTCGGGTTTATCACAAATTCGCCATTGATGCGTCCTACACGAACTTCAGAGATTGGTCCGTTGAAAGGAATATCCGATACGGCCAGCGCTGCCGACGCGGCAAGTCCCGCTAAAGCGTCGGGCATATCCTTGCCATCCGCAGAGTAAAGGATTATGTTCACAAAAACTTCCGCGTGATAATTATCCGGGAAAAGCGGGCGAAGGGCGCGGTCAACAAGGCGACAGGTGAGGATCTCGTAATCGGAAGCTCTTCCCTCTCTTCTGGTGAAGCCTCCCGGGAAGCGTCCAAAAGAAGCGTATTTTTCTTTGTATTCCACTTGAAGTGGCATAAAATCTACTCCGGGATTTGCATCTTTTGCAGCACAAACAGTAGCGAGCATCATCGTGTCTCCCATTCGGAGCATCACGGAGCCATCCGCTTGTTTTGCCAGTTTCCCGGTTTCGAGCGTGATGGTTCTGCCATCTTCCAACTCGATCGTCTTAACAATTGGGTTAATCATAAAAAATGTTTTATACTATTTCTTTAAAATTCGTGCAAAGGTATATAATTATCCGTCTAAATCGGTGAGAATGAGATAAAAAGTTACTCCTGCTCTTGTTTTTTTGGTCTTTTGCAATTAAGAACGAGGCAAAATGCTTTGACTAATCTCTAAAAGACTTATATTTGCATATCTAAAATCATTGCGTAATATGAAAAAAATATCATTTCTCGCTCTTGTTGTGTTGTTGAGTGCATGTAATTCCGGTTCTACATTTATTGTGAATGGTCATGTGTCCGATGCTGATGGAAAGAAACTTTATCTTGAAGCTTCTCAAATCGATGGTGTAGTAGCGCTTGACTCAGTGAAGTTGAAAGGCGATGGCTCTTTCAAGTTCAAACAACCCCGACCCGAATCGCCGGAATTTTACCGTTTGAGGGTGGATGAGAAGATCATCAATTTCTCTGTCGACTCGACCGAGACAATAACAATTACCGCTCCGTACGCAAAGTTTACTACTGATTATAATGTAGTGGGGTCTCCCGATAGTGAGAAAATCAAAGCGCTTACATTGAAGCAGTTCCAACTCCAAAAAGAAATGAACGCCTTGTTTAAGGAGGCCCAAAGCGGTTGGAAGAGCGATGAAATCTTGCAAACCCGATTGACCAACCTGCTTAATGACTATAAGAATGAGGTGAAGATCAAATACATCTTCCCGAGTCCTAATACGGCTTCTGCTTATTTTGCCTTATTCCAACGGGCGAACGGTTATTTGATTTTTGATCCGTTAAGTAGCCGGGAGGATGTGAAAGGCTTTGGTGCGGTGGCCACCAGTTGGTCGCATTACTATCCGCACGCTATACGCACGAAGAATCTGACCAATCTCGCCATTAAGGGTATGAAGAATACGCGTACGCCTAAAGAAAAGATTGTTGAGTTGGATCCGGAGAAAATCAGTGAGGCTACACTTATAGATATCAAGTTGAAAGATATCAAAGGTAACATCCGTTCACTGACAGAACTGAAAGGTAAAGTCGTATTGTTGGATTTTACGGTTTATCAAACGGCCATATCAACCACGCATAACTTCTGGTTAAATAATCTCTATGATAAATATGCCGGCAAAGGATTTGAGATTTACCAGGCGTCATTGGATGCCGACGAGCACTACTGGAAGACTGTAGTAGGTAACCTGCCTTGGATTGGCGTACGCGATCCGAATGGCATTTATTCCGGCTTTGCGGCTATCTATAGCGTGCAGGAAGTTCCGGCTTACTTCTTGATCAACAGGAATAACGAATTAAGTGTCAGAGGTGAAAATGTAAAAGACATTGATGCCGCTATCAAGGAATTGTTATAATTCGGGATAATTCATTTAAATTATGTTACAAAGCAGTTATTTTTATTTGATTCGCATTGTTTAAAGACTTATCTTTGCAGGAAATAATCTAATAGAGGGTTCCAACATGAGTATGTTGGAATTCTTTTTATGTTTTATACGATCGTAAATTTAGTAAGTAAAGGAGGAAAGAAATCATGGCTTATATGTCAGAAGAAGGCTACAAGAAATTAGTCGAGGAACTGAGAGTATTGGAAACTGTAAACCGTCCCGAAATATCAAAACAAATAGCGGAAGCCCGCGATAAAGGCGACCTGTCCGAGAACGCGGAATATGATGCGGCCAAAGAAGCTCAGGGTTTGCTGGAAATGAGAATCAATAAACTAAAGGAAATCATTGGTGAGGCCAAAATCATAGACGAATCCAAAATTCAGACAGACTTGGTACAGATATTAAACAAGGTTGAGTTGAAGAACGTAAAGAATGGTATGAAGATGACTTATACCATTGTTTCCGAAAGTGAGGCGAACCTGAAGGAAGGCAAGATCTCGGTCAGCACGCCTATTGCCCAGGGGTTGCTGGGTAAGAGAGTAGGTGATGTGGCTGAAATTCAGGTTCCTCAGGGGAAAATCAATCTTGAGATAGTAAGCATTCATTCTAAATAAACCGGTTATGGCAACGATCTTTAGCAGAATTATCGCAGGTGAGATACCTTCGTACAAAGTTGCTGAGAATGATAAATTCTATGCCTTTCTGGATATCAATCCATTGGTGAAAGGACATACGTTGGTTGTTCCCAAGCAGGAAACGGACTATATTTTCGATCTGGACGATGAGACTTTGGCAGAAATGCATATCTTTGCTAAAAGCGTGGCTCGCGCCATTGAAAAAACGATTCCCTGCAAGAGGGTGGCTGTGTCGGTTATTGGGCTTGAGGTGCCTCACGCCCACATTCATCTTGTTCCGATCAGTAAGGAATCGGACATCATTATCTCTAATCCCAAATTGAAGTTTTCGAGCGAAGCGTTTACTGCAATCGCCAAGGCCATTAACAAGGCATGGGGCGGTTAGACACTCAAACATTCTGATAATTTATAATCTGCATTAATCCGCGTCATCCGCGTACCCATCCTATAAAATTACTTATCGTAACCTGTATTTATCTCTGTGTCTCTGTGTTCAGAAAAAGAGAAGAAGTAAAGCGAAGCCTCCGCACCCTGTGAGATAGACGAACAAATGGGAAAGCCTTGCATATTTGTGCATATAAAGAGAATTTCTTTCTATCTTTGCCTGCATGTATCAAAAACACGATATAAAACATATCATTCGATATGCCATTATCCTATTTTTCTTCCTAGGACACAGTGGTTTACAGGCGCGGGCATCGACGGCCGATCCGGATCCCATTCGTATAAGCTTGCTGACTTGCGCTCCGGGAGATGAAATTTATTCTCTTTTTGGTCATACGGCCATCCGCTATGAGGATACATCCCGGAAAATCGATCTTGTTTTTAATTATGGTGTATTCAGTTTTAATGCTCCGAATTTCATCTATCGCTTTGTAAAAGGCGAGACCGACTATATGCTTGAAGTGGTCGATTACTCACGTTTTGAAATGGAATATGCTTGCCAGGACCGAACTGTATGGCAACAAACTCTCCATCTGACCGCTGAAGAGAAAGAGAAACTCTTCCGGTTATTACAGATCAATTACCTGCCGGAGAACAGAGTGTACCGGTACAATTTCTTTGCAGACAACTGCGCTACACGTCCCCGGGATAAGATAGAAGAGAGTTTGAATGGAAAAATGGTTTATTCGTCCGTCGACAACAGGCAGACTTACCGGGACATTATATATCAGTCGTCAAAAGGATATGAGTGGAACCGGTTCGGAATGGATCTTTGTCTTGGCGTTGAAACCGACCGTCCGATCAGTTACCGGGAAGAAATGTTCGCCCCCCTTTACTTGAGGGACGCGTTTGCCAACGCTGCCATTATAGATGCTGAGAATAAAGCGCGCGCGCTGGTAAGCGGCGTGACAGCGGTCGTTTCCGGAGAAAAGGCCGAAAAAGAGAGCGGTTTCCGGTTGACGCCTATGCGTTCGGCGCTCTTACTCTTCATATTGATCGTTTCCGCCACGATCTATGGCATACGGAAAAAGAGATCGCTTTGGGGGATCGACCTGTTCTTGTTCGCATTCGCGGGTTTGGCAGGATGTATCATCGCCTTTCTGTCATGTTTTTCAGAACACCCGGCTGTCAGTCCGAATTACCTGATCTTTGTTTTCCACCCTTTCCATCTTTTGTCGCTTCCCTTGTTCTTACGCAAGGAGGCGAAAGGAAGAAAAAGCTACTATCACCTCGTAAACGCGGTGGTTTTAACACTTTTTATTCTGATTTGGCCTGTAAATCCGCAGCATTTTAACTTAGCCGTATTACCTTTGACACTCTGTTTGTTGATACGATCGGCAAGCAACCTTGTACTTTTTAAATTTAAAGTTTAAAGTTTATAGTTTTATGAAAGGCCCTTTACTCACTTCTATGCTAACTGTATTGACCCTGACCGGGTTACAGGCGCAATCGCTTCCTTCCGTTCCGAAGATGGTCGTTGGGTTGACGATCGACCAGTTGCGTACGGATTATATAGAAGCGTTCTCATCCCTGTATGGCGAAAAAGGGTTTAAACGTTTATGGAAAGAAGGAAAAGTATTCCTGAATGTGGAGTATACATTTTCCGGCCCGGACCGTTCATCGGCCATAGCCGCCCTATACACGGGAACGACTCCCTCTCTTAACGGCATCATATCGAATTACCGGTTGGATGTCTCTACCCTTCGAACCGTTTCGTGCGTGGATGATCCCGATTTCATGGGTTTTTATACGAACGACAATTCTTCGCCCTCGCAATTACTGACCTCTACGGTCGGTGACGAGTTGAAGATCGCTACTCTTGGTAAAGGGCTGGTTTACGCCGTCGCTCCTTTTCGGGATGCCGCTATTCTCGGGGCGGGACACGCCGGCAACGGCGCTTTCTGGATCAATGAAATGACCGGTAAATGGGCCGGTACGACCTACTACAACGAATTTCCCTGGTGGGCGAATCAGTATAACGACGGCAATGCTGCGGACGCCCGTATCGAGACGATGGCCTGGACGCTATCGCAACCCGAAGGCTCCTACAAAAAGAACATTACGATCGAGCGTTTCAATGAAACGTTCAGGCATAAATTCGCCGACGCTAAACAGTATAAATTCAAAAGGCTGCTCGATAGCCCCTTCGTCAATGACGAAGTAAATCTGATGGTCGATGAGCTGTTGAAGAATACCGCCATCGGAGAAGATGATATTCCCGATCTCCTTTCCGTCACTTTCTACGCCGGCAATTACAACCGGCTAAGCCTCCGGGATGGTTCATTGGAGATCCAGGATGCGTACGCCCGGTTAGACAAAAGTATCGCCGCCCTACTGGAGGCGATCAACAAGAAAGCCGGGCTTCAGAACGTTGTGTTCTTTATCACTTCAACCGGATACACCCATCCTGAAGGAGCGGACTTAGGACGGTTCCGCATACCCGAAGGCGAATTCTACCTGAATCGTTGCGCCGCCCTGCTGAACATGTACCTTATGGCCTTATACGGTGAGGGGCATTATGTCGAAGGGTATTACGACCTCCAAATATACCTGAATCATAAATTGATCGAAGAGAAACAGTTGAGCCTTGCCGAAGTGCAAACCAAATCGGCTGAGTTTCTCATTCAATTCAGCGGCGTTGACGAGGTGTTCTCCGCGAACCGCTTTTTATTGGGAGCGTGGAGCCCCGACATTCAGAAAAGGAGAAATGCTTTTAACCGTAAACGCTCCGGCGATCTGGCGATCAGTGTATTGCCCGGATGGGCCATTGTCGATGAACGTTCACAGGAAAACCCTGTTGTACGTTACGCTCACGCCCCTATACCTTTGATCTTTCTGGGCGGTTCGATAAAGCCGGAGATCATTCGCGCGCCTGTAACCGTCGACCACATAGCGCCGGCCCTGGCGCGCCTCATGAGAATACGCGCGCCGAACGCATGTACGACTTCCAGATTGGAAATTGAACATTACCACGCGGAGGGAAATGTTCCGGACTTCAGATAATAATAACATAATAATAGATAAATATAATAATGGGATTTAATGAATTCATAAGCAAGCTTGTCGGGAACAAAGCGATAAGAGATATGAAAGAAATCCAGCCTTGGGTGGATAGGATCAAAGCGGCCTATCCGGAAATTGAAAAGCTGGACAATGACGCTCTACGCGCCAAAACCGAAGAATTGAGAGCTTATATCCGTCATTCCGTTTCGGCGGAATGTGCGAAAATTGAAGAACTGAAAGCGAGTATAGAAAGTATTGAGATCGAAGACCGCGAAGGCGTATTCGCACAGATAGACAAACAGGAAAAAGAAATATTGGATATCTACGAAAAAGCGCTGGACGAAGTATTGCCTACCGCTTTTTCTATCGTAAAAGAAACCGCCAGGCGTTTTACCGAGAACGAAGAGATCGTAGTTATAGCGACTGACTTTGACCGTACGTTAGCCGCTACCAAGGATTTCGTACGCATCGAAGGAGATAAGGCGATCTATCAAAACCGCTGGATAGCCGGAGGCAGTGAGATCACCTGGAACATGATACATTACGATGTACAGCTTTTCGGCGGGGTTGTTCTTCACAAAGGAAAGATCTCCGAGATGGCTACGGGGGAAGGTAAAACACTCGTGGCGACATTGCCGGTCTTCCTGAACGCATTGACCGGCAACGGCGTTCATGTGGTAACCGTGAACGACTACCTGTCGAAACGCGACTCCGAATGGATGGGGCCGCTTTATATGTTCCACGGATTAAGCGTGGATTGCATCGACAAATATCAACCTAACTCCGACAGTCGCCGCCAGGCCTATCTGGCCGACATTACTTTCGGTACGAACAATGAGTTCGGTTTTGACTACCTGCGCGACAATATGGCGATCAGTCCGAAGGATCTGGTGCAACGCCAACACAATTACGCCATTGTCGATGAGGTCGACTCGGTATTGATCGACGACGCCCGTACGCCGTTGATCATCTCCGGCCCTGTGCCTAAAGGAGAAGAGCAGTTGTTCGAGCAACTCCGTCCTCTGGTAGAAAGACTGGTTGACGTACAAAAGGGGTTAGCCACCAAATATCTCACGGAAGCCAAACGCCTGATCGCTTCCGATGACAAGAAACAGCAGGAAGAGGGTTTCCTCGCGCTATACCGTAGCCACAAAGCGCTGCCTAAAAACAAAGCGCTTATCAAGTTCCTTAGCGAGC
The DNA here is from genome assembly GCA_031259755.1 of Mediterranea sp. (in: CFB group bacteria). GTDB lineage: Bacteria > Bacteroidota > Bacteroidia > Bacteroidales > Bacteroidaceae > Bacteroides. The sequence goes on from JAIRKY010000104.1 coordinate 17,191, forward strand.
AGGGCGTTAAGGCCGGTATGCTGAAAACCGAAGAGATCTACATGGAACAAAATAACAAACGTATGCACGAGGTTACAGACCCGTTGTACTTTGTTATTGATGAAAAAATAAACAGTGTAGACCTGACGGACAAGGGTATCGACCTGATCACGGGTAACGCCGAAGACCAAATGTTGTTCGTATTACCTGATATCGCGTCCGAACTTTCTGCGCTTGAAGGAGAAGCCGGACTGAGCGATGAGCGGAAACTGGAAAAGAAAGACGCGTTGATGACCAACTACGCCATCAAATCGGAACGCGTTCATACCATCAACCAGTTGCTAAAGGCCTATACGATGTTCGAGAAGGATGATGAATATGTCGTTATCGAGGGACAGGTGAAGATCGTAGACGAGCAAACCGGACGTATCATGGAAGGCCGCCGTTATTCCGATGGCCTGCACCAAGCCATTGAAGCCAAGGAGCGCGTAAAGGTGGAAGCCGCCACGCAAACTTTCGCTACGATCACTTTGCAGAACTATTTCCGTATGTATCACAAGTTATCGGGTATGACCGGTACGGCCGAAACGGAAGCCGGCGAGTTCTGGAATATATACAAACTGGATGTCGTAGTGATCCC
>JAIRKY010000027.1 GCA_031259755.1 Mediterranea sp. (in: CFB group bacteria)
ACAATTTGCAAAAGTGTAAAATCAAATCTCGGAAAAATTTTACTCGCGTAAATCATTGGTATTAATCAATTTAAATCATGCTCAAGAAAATTTCTTTGGACAGTAGTGAATTAACTCATCTTTTATTTCCTCAATGATCATGAGATATTTCCATGCTTTATAATTATAAGCCCTTATCCAATTTGTATAAATAAAACCAAAAATAGTTCATGAAAGAACTCCAATATAGCTCAGTTCTAATTGTTGCCCGATCCGATATACTTACTATAGAAATATTTATGTCATCAATTATTTGATTTCTTAATTCTTCATCTGTACTTGCGTTAATAACATCCAACGCATCATATTGTGAAGGTAAATTAAGCCAGCAACGCCTAAATAATTGGAGGGTTGTGTGTTCTAAGTCAAGACATGATATAGTATTATTGTATTTTTCATCACAAATTATAATACCATTTATGTCGTACTCAAACACCATATTGGCATTAGATAAGTAAAAAACAGGAATGATATTCTTTGAGCCTCTTTTTCTATTACAGCATTTTGCATAGCCTTCTTTAGGAATATGTCCATTACATGAAGCAACAAGATTTTCGTAGGCCAAAATATGAGGAAATGGAGGCATTATATTAATTTTTGAAGTACGCATGTTGTCTTGCCAAAAGAAAACATTAGCGTTAATATCTCCAAATGAATTGTACTGATCAAAAATTGCCGGATATATAGCTTTATCTGGAATAATGTGTTCTAATGTTGTTTCTGTATTCAAGATATGTTTCATGCAGTAACAACAATAATGTTTCTGCTCATTCAGTAACAACTCACGAAACTCACCATTCTTAAAATGTTTATAAGCGAGATTAATATAACGATTATCATCTTGTTGCCATTGCCCGTCAATGAACTTTTTTAATAGTTCATGCGCTTTCTGCTTTATCTCTGGAATCGTTTTATCTATATATTTCATAAAAGTTATCGGAATGAGTCTATAATCCTATTCACATTTTCTTCTCCGATTAACTTTGCTAACTCTGTCTTCATTTTCCCGGCTTGTTCTACCTGATTTCTCTTTTCTAATCTAAGATATGCTTCAGCTAAATACTTAACAGTACTATTTCTGGGAGATGTGCCCATAAAATCAGATAAACTGGCATCATAACCCACGCCATAAAGGTTTGGTAATAATATCGGATTTTCAGTATTTATTTCCATTGTATATACTTTATTCTTTTGCATACCATTTGTGTCTTTTGAGGTATCCAAATTGGATATGACTAGTGCGGAATGAGTCGAAATAATAAACTGTATATTGGGAAATGTCTCCTTTAATCTTTGTAAAACACTCTGTTCCAGCGATGGATGGAGATGCAAATCAATCTCATCAATAATAACAATTCCAGACGAGTTCGTATTACCATTAAGAATATATGATCGATATGCTATATCTAATACTATATAAATAAGCCGTTTATAACCAGCAGGTAATTTCTCGAAATAAGGATTGTTTCCTTGAGTGTTTTCTATGCATAGTTCCTCTTTATATATATCTAAAAAGAGATTTTTGATTTCCATATCGGGATCATTTCTTGTAAATCTTTTTAGACATTCTATAATTGCATTAACTTCTTCATCCAACTTACTTCTTTCTTTTAATTCGGAATCAAGCTCTTTCTTGAAATTAGCAATATCTTTGTTATACTGCTCTACATTGACAACACCTTTGCCAAGTATAGCCGCCTCACAATTTTGAATGCGCTGTTCTATATCTTTTATTTTTCTATCAAAACGATCCCATCTCTTCCAAACTCCTTTGTATTTCTCTATCCAAACTGAAGAACATGCAGATTCTTCATTCCATTGATAATATCCAAAATTACGTAAAGAACTCAACTCCTTTGTTATTTTTGTTTGATTTGAAGGAACATGAGGAAAACTATCGGAATAGAATGCTAATACTGGCAAAACTTTTTTTTCATTTACAATACCCATGAACTTATTGAATGCATCAGAATATTTTGAAGACTGTATACTAAATGTAGAAGTAGAAGCATACATTTCCCATAGTAGTTCATTCTGGAAAAAAGTCCCTTTCGATTTTATACTTATGTGTGGATAAGCCAATCCCGTTTCAGGATTCCTAACCAAATCCGTTTTCTTGTTAAATGGCTCAACTTTTAACGATGGAATACCTGATGTAAGAGTTGTATCAGCTCTGACTAAAGTATCTTTCTTAAAAATAAAACTTAAAGCTTTATGTATAGCATTAATAAGGGTAGATTTTCCTGCACCATTTTTACCTATCAATATGGTAGTCTCAGGTGCAAAGTCAATATTATATTTTTTTAAGCAGCGAAAGTATTTTATTTCTAAACTATTTAGCTTCATAATATATAATTTATTATATAATTGCAAACTTAGACAAAAATATGTGATTAATAAGCGTGTTGCTAAAAAATATGATAATACCAAGGAAAACTTAACCTTTGCCTTTCTTACATAATGAAATCCTATTGAAAAGATTATCGCAAATAACGCACCATCTCGCACGCCGCCAGCAGGAAAGCCCCTACTCCAAAATCGGCTTGTGAGTTGGCATCGACTACCTGTCCGGGAATAGCCTTTTCGCCAATGGGTTGTATATAGCCAACTCTTCCATCGGGTTGCAGGGCTACGGTCGTAAGATATTTCCATGCTTTATCTATCACCGGAGCGTATTCGTCTTTTGAAAGGAAGCCATTGTTCACTCCCCAAAGCATGCCATAAGCAAAGAATGCCGTTCCGCTGGTTTCCGGCCCCGGCGCATGTTCCGGATCCAGCATACTGCGTGTCCAGTAGCCTTCCGGTTGTTGTGAGCCGGCCACAGCTTTGGATATCGCCCGGAAACGTTCAATATATTCATTCCGGTAGTTATCGTCCGCAGGCAGGTCTTGTAAAACCCGGGCGAATGCAGCCAATACCCATCCGTCGCCACGGGCCCAGAAATCTTTCTTTCCGTTCATACTCTTATGTTCAGGGTAGACGTATTTGGCGTCACGGTAGTACAGGCTTACTTCGGTATCATACATGATACTATCCGCGAAAGCCAGATACTCATACATTTTCTCCAGATAGAGCGGGTTTTGTGTGATCTTATGCAGGCGGGTCATTACAGGCATCACCATATAAAGCCCATCGGCCCACCACCAATAGCCGGTATAGCCGGTACTCATCTGGTATTCTATAACCTCACGCGCACGAGCTATTTTATAGTCTTCCGGAGCCAGATTGTACAGATCCGCATATACCTGAAAGCAAGCCTGGAAATCGCCGAAGAGTACATGTTTATCCGTTTCGCCATACGTATATTTCCATTCTTCTTTATTGTCCGACTTGGCCCCTTTCCATTCATTATGTTCCGCCCACGCTTGGGAGAACTCCAGGTATTCAGGTTCTTTCGTCAAATGATAAGCCTCCATATTGCCGGTATGGTATACGGCTCTATGCCAAAAGGAATTTCCATGCACGGGATTATGAGTTTGCCAGTAATTGTTTACCCGGTGAATAATCTCAATGACCTCATCCGCTCGTGTCTTTTTCCGCCCGCAAGAGAAACAAAGAAAGACAATGAGTACAAAGAACAGGAAACTTTCTGCAATAAAGGCGGCATCTACTAACAGTAATAATGATATTTTACGGGTATTCATAGCTAATTCATCTATTAATGAAAATCATAAGCATCGCAAATGTAGGAATATAAAGCATCGCAAATTCATCAAACTTCGATATCTATGGATCGTTGAACTATTAGTCGACCTCTTTGATTAATTTATATACCTGCCTTTAACGATTTGTTGTCTGTAAAAGCTCATCTCTTTCATTATAAGAAGAAAAACAGGAAGCCTGCATCACAAAGACTTCCTGTCCGAATCCTCTTTACCAAGAAACTTAATCCTATTCTATCTTATCTTCATCGGCTACCGCGTCTTCCCAATTGTCCCATTTTGGAGTATTGGCGTCATAACCGTCGTATCCATAATTCTGACTGAGTTCACCTTTCTTGTTTGCAGTGATGGCGGAATTGGGAACAGGCCAGTAAATGTTATGCTTACCGATAGAATACGTTTTGTTACGTATACCGACATTATTGTTATAATAGCCATATTTCGTGAGCCGGTGATACCAGAAACTTTCTATTTCCGACAGCCGATCGGCGTCGGCGGGCGTAAAGCTGCCGAAATTGTCGGATTTGCCGGCTAAGGCAAGGCTGCGAGATATGCGCGTCAGTTCCACGTTGCGCCATTCTTCGAGATACAACTCGCGGGCGCGCTCGTTCGCAATGTCGTCGATACCAACCGTTGTGTATAGTTGTGAACACTGCGCTCTTCTCCGTACCTCGTTTACATCGGCGGCGGCTCCGGCAGCATCGCCCAAATAGAATTTGGCTTCGGCGCGGAGCAGGTAAGCCTCGGCAAGCCGGTAGAGATACCAGTCGGCATTGCCGCCCGTGGTGCCGCCGCTGAACTGGGTCGAAGCCTGGTTGGCTTCGGCCGAAACGTCGTGCAGGTAAAGCTTGTAATGCGGCCAGTTGTACCAGATCTGATTGGCATTGTTGGTCGACGCCGAGTTGAGCGTAAAGCCGTCCTCCAGCCGTAGATTCCTGCCGTACCATGCACTGGATCTGTTGTTGCATTTGATAGAGTCCATCCGTCCCCAGTTGCCCACCGCGCTGTTGTGGCGCAGGTCGCCTTCGTCCATCTGTCCGTTCACTTTCCACAGGTCTTCCTGCGCAAACGTCGTCAGGTGGTAACAGCCTATACCGCGGCCTATCGCCCTCGTGTAGTCGAGGTTGGCCGTGTAATTGATGTTGTCGCGCGCATAGTCGCTCACGGCGTTCATTCCGTCGGGAGTTTTGATGTTGGCGTTGTTCCACATCGGGCCAAAGACGCGCATGGTATAGAATGCAATCATGGACTCTGCCGTTGAGCCGCGGTTGGGCAGACCCATGATCACCTCTTTATTGGCGTTGATCAGTTTGTTCTCGGCGCGGTGCAAATCCCAGATCACGTTACGCTGAACAGGCCATGTTTCCGGCGAGTAGTTCTGAATAAACGAATTACCGAAGGTGCTTTTCATCAGCTCATAGCCCGACTGGTTGATGAGGATATCCGCCTGGTCTTTCGCTTTTTGGAACTGTCCCGTTGCCAGATAGCATTTGATAAGCAGCATACGGCAAGCGCCTTTATTGACCATGCCCACGTAATCCATATCCGCCTGTTCGGGCACCCATTCCACAGCAAATTCCATATCTGTAGTGATCATATCCAGAATCGCCGCTTTTGTGGTAGAACGATAAGTGAATTTCGGTACTTCCGGAATCTTGGTTATCAACGGGACATCGCCAAACTGGAATACGAGGTTGTAGTAGCGGTACGCCCGGTGGAAGTACGCCCGTCCCTTGTAGGCATTCTTGGTGTCTTCGCTCAACCCTTCCACTGCGTCGATGAAGGTCAGGATGGTATTGGCGCCCTTGACGCCGTTGTAGCCTTCCGTCCAGTAGAATGGACGAAAATCGCCGCCTTCATGTCCCAAGTTTTCAGTTGTGGGGGTCAGTTGCACATCAATATTAGACAGGATGTTGTTACCTACGTCTGCCTTGGTAGCGACACTCAGCTCCGAGTAGACATACTCCGTTGCAATAGGAGCGGAATTGGAATTAGCAGTGTAGTGCGTCCAGTTGTTACGAAGGTTCTTGTCGCAGTTAGCCATTGCTGCCTGCAACCCCGATTCGGTGCTGAACGTTGAAGTCGGCTCGTAGAACGATAGCGGGTCGGGCTTCAGGAAGTCTTCGGAACAGCCGCAGAAAAGGGCCGAACCGCATAGCATGATTATAAGCGCCTTTAATGAAAGCGTGCTTGTTCTGTTTTTATGTATTCGTTTCATATTCGTTTAAGTTTAAAAGGTTGCATTTAATCCAAGCGTAAAAACACGTGTCGCCAGACCGCTGGTTTCGGGGTCGCCGTATTCCCAGTCTTTTTGCCATACGCCCACATTACGGATAGAGCCGAAGAATTTTAACCGGTCTATTTCCAACTTGGAAGTCCACGCTTTTGGCAGCGTATACCCTACGGATATGTTTTCCAGGCGGATAAACGAGCGGTCGTGTAGACGGGGTGCGCTCACTGCTCCCGAAGGCCCTGAGGCATCCAGCCGTGCATACGTATTGGACGGGTTCTCGGGCGTCCAGTATTCCTTGGCAAAGACGTTGTAGGCGTTCGTTACGCGCGATCCGCCGTTGTCATTGTTCAGGTAATAGGTTTCCGTGGATTTATGTCCCATGTACGAATAGATGTTGAAAGAAAGAGATAGATTCTTCCACAAGGTAAATTCGTTGTGTAACGACCAATGAATAGGGGGAGCTGTCGTTCCCAGAAATTCTTTGTCATTGTCGTTATATACCGGGGTCACGCTGCCGTCGACGTTCACCACATCATCGGCTGTATAAATGTTCGCTACTTTGGGGTCGCCCGGCTTCTGCCCGTATTTGGCGGCTTCGTCGATCTCGTCTACCTGCCAGATACCTGTTACGCGGTAGTTCCAGATCGTATTGATAGGTTGGCCGATAAACCAGCCGTTGGATGTGTCGTCCATCTCTTTGGATCCGATAACATTTCCCGTCGCGTCAAGTATATCCTCGTTTTCGTAATAAAGATGCTTGATCTCGTTTTTATTGTACGATAACCCCAGGGTGGTGCGCCATTCAAAGTTCTCGTTTTTGATGTTGAGGGTATTGACGGAGAGTTCAAATCCCGAATTGTGCACTTCGCCGAGGTTGGTGGTTATGCTTGCAAAACCTGAAAATTCGGGCAAGCGTTGAGCCATGATCATATCGCGGGTAATCGTCTTGTAGTATTCTATGCTACCGGATATACGGTTATTCAAGAAACTGTAATCCAAGCCGATGTTCCATGCCTGCGACTTTTCCCATTGCAGATTCGGGTTTGCCAGACGGTCCATGATCAGATATTTCACAAGATAGGTATTCGTTCCGCTTACATATCCCTGCATGGTTCCCGTTCCGGAGCCAAGGTTTGCAAGCGATACGTAAGGATTGCTGAGCGAACGGTTACCGTTCTCACCCCACGAAATGCGCAGTTTACCGTAATCCATCGGTTCCCATTTGAAAAACTCTTCGTTTGTAAACGTCCATCCAAGCGCTATGGAAGGAAACGTAGCGTACGGATTGCTTTGTCCAAAGGCAGAATATCCGTCCCGGCGGATAGACGCCGTAACCATATAACGGTCGGCATACGAATAAAATCCGCGTGCCAGTAAAGCGTCGGCGGTTTGGTGCGTATCGGTCGACTTGAAACTACTGTCTGCCTTGGTTGCGTTTTCCGTGTTATGCAAGCCCAATGCATCCGTAGGCAAAATATTCTTTGCCTCGATGCGGTCAAGCCATGACCGGCGCTCTTCGGCTTCCTGTACCAGCGTTAGTATGACGTGGTGTTTCCTGTTAAAGGTATAATCCCAATTGATGGTATTGTTGAGCGAATAATCGAACCGTTTGGTTTGCTCACGGTTTACCTGACTGTCCTTGGCGGTGCGGGCAGGGTGGTCGCTCGATACAAAATACCGGTCGTAAAAGAATTGAAAACGCGGTGAAACGTTAAACGAGTATGTGATATTGAACGGCAAATAAACTTTTGCGTTCACTATGGAATTAAAGATGGTATAGCCCTTTTCCAGATCCAGGTACTGCCGGTTAAAATCGTAGTTGTACTGGTAAATGGGGCCGTCATTGCCCATCGGCTGATATACCAGGTTGCCGTCGTCATCACGGTGCGATGCGTATGGCGAGTTCCAGATTTCATTGTCGTCCCAATAGTTCGTGCCTAATCCTACTTGAATATCGCCGTCGGAACGCTGCTGGAAGTTGACGTTTGCACCCACTTCGAGCCATTTGGTTACCTTACCTTCCAGTTTCATATTCGAGCGGATAGCACTGTATTCATTTCCTTTAACGGCGCCCTCATTGTTGAGGTAACCGAAACTCAGGTAATAGTTCATTTTATCGTTTGCTCCGCTCACACTGGCGTTATAATCCTGGCTGAACCCCGTCTGGAATACGTTGTCGAACCAGTTGTACGTTTTTCCGGCAAGATAATTTTCGAGTAAAAGAGAGCTGGCATTCAGCCCAAGCCGTTTGGCGTATATGCTGGCATCGCTTTCGCCTGCCGTATTGGTCGTATAAGCCCGCCAGTCTTCGAGTGAAACGCCATACTTACTCAAATTTTCGGGTCGTTCAAAGTATCCGTTTCTTTTTTCCGAAGTCTGATAAGGCTCATACTTGCCTGTTGCAGGATTTATATCGTAAGTAAGGCGTTTTTGCCAGTCTTCACGATACTGTATATACCCTTCGGTATCGAATACTTCGCGGTAAGCGCTCTTTTGGGTAAAACTGATGTTTGTAGTAACATTCACCGAAGGTTTGCCGACTTTCCCTTTTTTAGTTACGATAATCACGGCTCCGTTCGCTGCCTTCGCCCCATAAACGGCGGCTGCGGAAGCGTCTTTGAGAATGTCGATCTGCTCAATGTCATCAGGGTTGATCTCCGACAGTTCACCGTAGAACATCATACCGTCGAGGATAATCAGCGGGTCGTTGTGGCCGCCATCCGTGTACACGGAACGTTGTCCGCGTATCTGCATGGATCCTCCACCTTTTGCGGAAGCGTCATAACCCACTTGCAAACCGGGAGTTCCCCGTAAGATATCCTGAACGGTTTTGGGATTTTCGTTAGCCAATTTATCGGGACGAATCTGTACGATAGAACCGGTAAGGTCTTTTTTACGCATCGTTCCATAACCGATCACCACAACTTCATCGAGTACTTTACTATCTTCTCTTAATATAATATTAAAGGAAGATTTCCCACTTACGGGAATTTCTTGGGAAGTATAGCCAATATAACTAACTACTAATGTACTATTGGAAGCTACTGCCAGTGAGAAACTTCCTTCCAGATCTGTTATCGTACCATTCGTAGTTCCTTTCTCCAGTACACTGGCGCCAATGATGGTTTCACCCATCGCATCTTTTACCACACCGGTAACATTAATTTTTTGACTTTGTGCATTCAGTAGCTGAATGTTCATAAAAAAGCCCATGCAGAATAATGCAGTGAAAGCCTTGATACGTCCAAGTCGATGAGAAGTCTTCTGTTTTTTCATCTAATATGAACTTTAAGATTAAACAATAAGTTAAATGTATTTTGGACGAATATAGGATGAATAATATTCAATGAATGCTAAACATAATTCACAGAGGTGGAATTTATGATATTCATCTTTATTGAATCATAATTCAACCTTACCGGTTGAAGGTTAGCCATTGCAGAGATCAGCTATATGCCGGGCTATTATATTTATATAAATGAAACCGATCAATTACATTACGGTTGAGCGACCAGATATATATCTGGTCGTGGATAAGATATATATCTGGTCGTCCGGATGATGCCGGAAAAGATAAAGTTTCACGTGGTGAAAAACAATTTATGATCTGTTATTCCCTCTCAATACTAACTTCCAGTACATAAACCATCTGGGGTTCTGTTTCCCGTATGCGTTCGCCATCGCCCTGACGGGTTCGTTGCACAAACAAATGCAGTTCTTTCTTTTGTTTCCAAAGCTCCGTATCATAAGTCGGTTCCCAGGCGCCTACCGGAAATTCCGTCAAATCAGATACGTTCCATTCTCCCGTAGCTACATGATCCGTATATACGACAGACACTTTACTCCCCCGTTCCTCATCCCTGAAAATATACCAGATCTTCTCGTCATCCACAGCAATACGCGGACGGGACATCGGAATCATTTTCGTACCTCCCCCTTTTAACGAAAAAGAAGCGGTACGCCCGGATACCTGCCGGCTTTTCCACTTTTCCCCATCATGCCAGATAATGCGGTATTGCGGAACATCACTGTCCTGATCCCTCCAATACGTCGCAATGAACGGATCCCCTGCTCCGTTGGCTCCCATACTTGTCTGATTGATCAACTCCGAATTTTGGGGAATACGACAAGCATACTCCGCATTGGCCAACGTAACAGGAAGCGTATACTGTTCGCCGGTTGTTTTATACCAGGTCACGCCATTATCGAAAGAACGGGCGTAGCACATATCATGATTGGTCTCCACCCGGAAGGTCTCCCGCCATACCCAGGATAAATGAATCGTTCCCTTTTCGTCCACATAGAGCTGCCAATAGGCATTCCGCCTCTCTTCTCCATCAATCAATACATCTTGCACGCGCGTCCATGACTGAGTAGCAACCGAATACCTGTTCATAACCAGATTCCCTCTTCCCGATGAACCGGAGCGATAGACAAACAACAAATCTCCATTCGCCAACAAATAAAACTCCGGATAGGTTACATCATCCTCATCCACACCCGTCATCGGGATTTTCTTTCCCAACTCAAGTGATAAAGGAGCGACACTCCGGCAGTATCTCAGTTTATCGCCATGATGATCGAAAGAGACATGAAGAAATCCATCGCCATCTATCATCAGACTGATAATGTTGTGCGCATCTTTACAATTTCCCTTGTAAGGAGAACGCTTCAATTCCCACCTTTCTTGTCCCAACTTCCGCTTACCCAATACCAAATATTGACCGGCATCATAAAACGCCGTAAATTGCGTATCGCCGTGAGTGACCAACGAATTATTACGAAACACCGTGGTATTGACCGAAGTACTGCTATAGCCTTTCCCTATTTTTATAAGTCCGCCCGCATGTCCCTGTAACAAGAATATACAGACGAAACAGGCGCTTAAACTAATTATTCTTCTATTCATTGTTATTTTAATATCGCGCGAAGGCAGTACTTTCAACTACTGATTCGCATGAACAAGGAATCTCTCCATGTATTCTGACGGTAACATTCCGAATTCTTTCTTAAAACACGCACTAAAGTATTTGGGATCATTGAAGCCTACGGCGTATGCCAATTCGGAGACGCGGATGCCTCTCTTTTCTTCCATGATCTTAATGGCGGCTTTCAAGCGGATGTTGCGGATAAAGGAAGAAGTATTCAGTCCGGTGAGGAATTTCAGCTTTTTGTACAGTGTGGATTTACTTGTACCCATTTCATCGGTAAACCGGAGCTGGTCGAAGCCGGGATCATCCAAATGGCGATTCACACAATTGATGGCGCTCTGTATGAATGCTTCGTCAATCGTGGTATAGTTCAGGTCTTTCACTTCAAAGACCAATTGGTTCTTGAAGTCATGCGCCGTACGTTCTTTGGCTCTAAGCAGGTTTTTGATACGCGCATGCAATACCGCAAGATTAAACGGTTTACTGATAAAACCATCCGCACCCGACTCGTATGCCTCCGCCCTGTCTTCCTCCTTGTTTTTCGCCGTAAGCAGGACAACAGGTATATGGCTAAATTCCAACTTTCCTTTTATATGTTTGCAGAACTCGATACCATCCATTTCGGGCATCATAATATCTGAAACGACCAAGTCGATGTCTTCATTTTCAACGATCACTACCCCCTCCTTTCCATTTTCGGCCGTGAAGACGCGGTACTCCCGGCCCAAAAGCGTCAGCATCAATTGAAGCAGCTCTTCATTGTCTTCCAGTACAAGAATGGAATACCGCTTCTCCCCATTTGTTTTAGGCAATTCCCGTACGTCCGGTTCAATGCCCGATACGGTTTTGCTTACCGGTATGACGTCTTCGTCTATTTCTTCTTCTTTGAAATAAGAGCGTTCGACCGGCAAGCGGACGAAGAAGGTCGATCCTTTATCCACTTCGCTTTCCACCCTGATCGTTCCGCCATGCAGTTCCACCAAATCCTTAGCCAGGGACAGGCCGATGCCCGTACCAATTGTATTGAATTTGCGGTAATCGCCCTCATAGAAACGCTTGAACATGGTTTTCTGATTTTCCGGGGAAATACCTTTACCGTCGTCTTTAACCGTAATCAGCACATAGTCTTTTATGTCGGCGTACGAGAGGTTAACCCGGATGAATCCTCCCTCATGGCTGTATTTGGCTGCATTGGAAAAGAGATTATAAAGGATCTTATCCAGCTTGTCGGTATCGAAATATCCATAAATAACATCCGGGTCGCAAAGTATGGAGAAGTGCAACTTCCGCTTCTTGATCAACGGTTGAAAAGCCTCAGCCTCATTCCGTACAAAAACCGCGAGATCGCCCGGAGATACACGCAGTTTCAAATTGCCGGTCTCGGCTTTACGGAACTCCAATATTTGCTGTAACAAACGGATCAGCCGTTGAATATTCGTGCTGATGACCGGATAAAGGTCTGTGTATTGAGGCGCCTGCGTCTTCAGTTCATCCGTCGTTGCCGAAATGATGGTTAACGGCGTCAGGAGTTCATGAGTAATATTCGTAAAGAACTGTAGTTTGGCATGGTTCAACTCTTCCGCCTTCGCCTTTTCCATCTTCTGCAATTCGAGGCTGTTTTTTAGTTTCATACGGTTCCTGGCAATCCGGTAAACATAATAGACGATAGCAACTATGACCCAAAAGTAAATCAGATATGCCCACCATGTTGTCCAGAAAGGAGGCGATATAACCACCGTCAACTCACGCGTATGCCTGCTCCATATCCCGTTCTCATTCGTAGCCCGAAGCTGGAACGTATATGTTCCGTTCTTCAGGTTATTGTAATAAGCGAAATGCCGTGTGGCATCCGTGTATTGCCAGTCTTTATCGAAACCGGCAAGTTTGTAGGCGTATTTGTTCAGTTCGGGGTTCTTATACGTGAGCGAAGCAAACTCAATATTGAAGTTATTGTATTTGTACGGCAATACGATCTTATCCGTAAATGAGGGCGTTTTTGAGGAGATACGGTTTCTCAGCTTTTCATCCAATGCGTTGAACGAGTTGTTATAGATCTTAATATCCGTAATCTGAAAAGGAACATCCCTGACGTCTATATTCAGATCGTCCGGATTGAAACTATTGTATCCGCCGAAACCGCCGAAGAACAACTTGTGGCCGAATTTGCAGGAAGAATGTGGAATAAAGAAATTATTCTGCAACCCGTCGACGGCCGTATATAACCGCTGTTCGGCGGCTTTCGTGTCTTCACTTACGGATAATCTGACCAGACCTTTATTGGTACCCAGCCAAAGATTACCCCGGTCATCTTCTTCGATACTTCCTACCAGGTCTCCAGGTAGATTATATTCTATACTTTTGCTCTCAAAGATATCCTTATCCCGGTTATATACAAACAGGCCATGTCCTTCTGTCCCAACCCATAGCCGGTATTGGGAATCCCGCTTCAGGCAAATTATACTCTTGGCCGGTATTTTATTATTCCGAATGGAATAGTTTGTATATTGTAGAGACTCAGGACGATATATATCGCCTGAAATACGGATCAACCCCAGATTGGTACTTGCGAGCCAAATGTCCCCGTTTGTGTCTTCAAGTATATCGCGGATATAGGCGGAAGTCAGATCGGTATCTCCCGCTATCATGTTCCTGAAGAGGTAACCAACTCCATCAGAGCGTTTTACGCCAAGTCCGGTACGGGTTCCTACCCAACAGTTCCCATATCGATCTTCGTACAGCGCCGTAACAATATCGTGCATCACAAAGTCTGAGTTATGCGGAAGGTATTGTTTCACTTTCTCACCCTTTTTATAAATGTATACCCCGCCATTATAAGACCCGAACCACAATTCACCCGTCCTCTTGCGTTGAATAATCGAATAAGTGGTAGGCATTTCCCTTATCCCGGAGAATTCGGGCAATTCGGAGTAAAACGAATACTGGTTGGCTGCACGATTGTATTTTGCCACCCCATAATTACCTATTCCCATCCATACCGTTTCATCTCTGTCCACAAATAAGGAACGGACAGCTACCGTGAGCACGCTCTTGTCGGGAGCTTCAAAATGGAAAAGGTCAAACTGGGGTTTACGGGTATCCACCATAAACACGCCTCCACCGATCGAACCCAGCCAAAGTTTACCCGACCAATCGCGTATGATAGAGTTTATTTCATTATGGGGAATATAATAAGGAGATTCGGTTGGTTTATAATTAATAAACTCGCCCGGACGTTCCAGATCCATGATACTCACTCCGCTACGGGTTCCTATCCACAAGGTTCCCGTGTGCGGGTCTTCATTCAAAGCATAGACAATATCGTCGGATAAGCTCGACGGGTTGTGAGAAACATGCTTATAGACCTCCCAGGACAGACGCTCCATGTCTTTGGGGTTTTTAAGCAGATACAGTCCTTCGTTCCAACCGCCAATCCAGATATTTCTACGGGAATCTTCGAATACGGTATGCGCCGAATTTTTGGAGTTTAATGGCGGATACGTATAGAGTTTCTTCTCCGAAGGAGAAAAGCGATATAATCCGTGGTTCCAGGAACCTATCCAGATATCTCCGTCGGAATCCTCGTACAATTCATTTTCCGGCCCGAAGAATAACTTGTCGAGGCCGCCATCCGTGACTATCTCCAGGGAATCGGCCTGAGGAGCATACCGGTATAAACAGGTATCATAGCTTATCCAGACCGTATTGTCCCGGGTCACCAGAATAGAAGATACATTTCCGCTACTCGCCCTCAGGCTGTTTGTTTTACGAACAACTCCTGTGGCCTTGTTAAGCGCGTTAATTCCTTCGAATGTCCCTATCCACAGGTTGTGGCCGGCATCATCACCCAGACAACGAATGTTATTACTTGTCAGCAGTTCCGGATTGTATATATCCGATTTTATCGTGGTCACCTGATAGCCGTCGTATTTGCAAAGCCCGTACCGCGTGGCGAACCACATAAAGCCTTCCTTGTCCTGAAACACTTTCTGTACTTCATCGTTCGGTAATCCATTCAATGAATTGATCTGTTTGAACGTTAATCTGCGGATCATGTCCCGGCCTGAAAGTTGAAAGGCGCTTGATACAATAAAGAAGGCGAAAACAACGAAACGAAACAAAACAACGAAACGACAGCAAGGTGTTATATCCGGTTTCATGGCTTCCACTCATTTACCCATTCAATATATGGTATTCCGTCATCTCCAAACTGTATCGGTAACCAGATGTACCGGGCGTCGATCGGACGTTTCGGCCGCCAGATATCGGCCATGAATATGTATTTATTATCCGTTTCACCCGGTAACGTGAGTATATAGGTACTCTGTCCGCCAAATGTCAGTTCGGCATTCTCTCCTCTGCATGGATTGGGATGTTTTGTCCATGGCCCCCAAATGGATGGCGCTGAAAACATGCGAGCTTCGTTTGGAGCCCATCCGGTACAACCTGACGTGATCATCCAATACGTACCCGCTTTCTTGAATATTGCCGGGGCTTCGTTGTGTCCCGTGGGAAATACGCGGATATACTTTCCGGTATGATCCTGATAGTCGTCCGTTAATTCGGCAATGTTCAGCGTCAGGTTTTCTTCGGAAGAGAAGATGTGATACGCTTTCTTGTCATCGTCAACAAACAGGGCCATATCACGCGACATTTGTCCGCCTTCAAGATCGCGCTTCACAAACAAGCCCTTATTCACGGCGTCATACCATTCCGGCGTCCACCATTTATCGAATAGCTTCTGGTCAAACGTTATTTCCCTGTCTTCCTTCGTCATATCGGCCGGATAAATGCCGGGGTTGACCCTTCCGGAACGAATGTATGTATAAGGTCCTGTGGGAGTATCGCTAACAGCCAATCCCGCACGGGCGGCGGAGTATCCCTTACCTTTCAGCTCCAGATGAAACCACATCACGAACTTCCCGGTTTTCTCATTATAGATCACCTTCGGGCGTTCAATAACACTTCCACGTACAATATCACTGTTCGGGTCATCGGATACGGAAAGCGCTACACCTTCATTCTTCCAGTTCATTAAATCCGTTGACGAATAGCAGGTTACGCCAACCCATGCCGAACTTGTCGTTTCGCTTTTATGCTCTCCGAACCAATAATATTTTCCGTCGCGGTATAGTATTCCTCCTCCGTGGGCATTGATATGGACGCCTTTATCGTCCGGCCAGATCTCTCCGGAGCGGATTCCTCTCTTCTTTTGATAGACGCGTACATAATCGATCTCATACTTCATCGGGAAAGCGTCAACATCGGGATCACCGCCATTATCTCCGCCGATCGCCAAGTTGAGTGGCAGGTAGTGCGGCTGTTTGAACGGATTGGCAAATTGGCCTGATGATTCAAACTCATCACTCCGGACAAGCCCATATTCCTGAACATTCACGAATACCGGAAGAACCAGAGTTAAAAACAATAAGATCTCTTTTTTATTCATATCCTTCATTCTTTAATTGCAAAGATAAACCGAGGAGACATTATTCCGGTTGAATTATCATTTAATTTATTCCGTATTTCATTAACTAAAGAAGAAGTTAAAGAAGCTGATAAGCGTCGAAAGCCTCTTTTCCGGCCATTCGGAACGAAGCGAAAGATCTATGAAGTATTATCCTGAAAACATGCTCTTTTTATCCTTTATCTCTCTGCTTCCTGGTCTGCCACCATTGGCCAATACGGATTCTGGTAAATGGTCGATGTTGTTACGTCTGCTCCGTCGGTAGCTGTTACCTGGAATTGTTTCACCATGATCGGTTGCAGGTAATGAGCCATCTTCCAGGTCATGCCATTGTATGCGGCTTGTGCACTGTAACGTTCGTAAGGACGAAGATATTCGCTTCTGTCTTTTGAAGATACATTGGCATCACTTGTACCATCAGCTTTCAGATCGGTATACCAGCTTTCCATCGGTGTGTTCCACAAATGGAAACCTTCGACATGATATGGGGAAGCAATCATCTGATCCATTGAACGCCAGCGGCAAAGATCCATATAGCGAAGCCCTTCGGCGATAAATTCGCAACGGCGTTCACGACGAATATTATATAAAGTTGCATCAATCAGGCTTCCCGCTGAGTACGCTCCCCAGTCGTTTTCCGCTTCTTTACTCATAATTGTCAGGCTGATCGTCTTGTCAATATCCGTGTCTACATTCGAGCGTTCGCGGATAATTTCCCAATATCCACGGGCTGTACTGTTCAATGTACCTTCTTTCTCGTAGCTTGCTTCCATATAATTCAGCAACGCTTCCGTAGAAATGTTCTTTTGCCCGGGTTCTTTCAGAAATACCGACAGGCGGGAATCACGGTTTACACGAACATTAGCTACCGTTTTATCACCCATGTAATAGCTATCTCCATCCATATAATTTCCATGTGTATAAACCGGGGTTCCATCTTCCATCAGGAAATTGTTCACGAACCCGCGGGTCACACCAATACGGTAGTTTCCACGGCCGGCAGCAGCATTTACGTTGTGGGTTTCCAAGCCACGGGCATACTGACGCCACAATAACACCTCAGATATACTTGAAAGGTTTTCTTGTGCAAACATGTCATAGTATGGGTTAGCCGGATCGGCGGCGGCTTGTTGCAATACACCCGTATTTTCAGTCAACTTGTTTTTATATGCTTCTGCCACTTTCTGCGAAGCATCCATAGCCTGCTCCAGAAAATAACTGATTTCACTGTCTATGTTTCCACTGGGGAACTGGTAACTTGCATTGTAATCCTTTGAAGCGCCTGGCCATCCTTGACCATTCGGAACGAATGCGGTACCTTTAAAATACTTCAACCATGTTCCTTCATATAATGCCACACGTGATTTCAAAAGCAAAGCGACATCCTTATTGATACGCGTTGTAGCCATCTCCTTAGCCGAAAGCAACGTATATGCTTTGTCCAGATCGTCAATAATGAAACGGGCAACCTCGTTACGCGGGCTACGTTTGCTTGCTTCACGCAATGTTTCCGGATCATCCGGTTGTGGGTCTGTTATGGTCGGAAAATCGCCAAACAGTTGATAACGTTTGAAGTATTCGCAGGCGCGTAAGAAATACATCTCACCGATATAGCGTCTTACATTAGCCAAATCTCCTCCAATCGTATTTTCAGAACCATCGAGTTTCTCACCAAACTTGGGTAAAACTTCAGAGAAGAAGAAGTTACAACGGTAAATCATTTCAAACTTCCAGTTGTCACTTTCCGATTGGGATACTTTCCAACGATCCGGGGTGAAACGGTCATGAGCCGTTACACCGATCTGGTTATCCGTATCCTTATCGTTGCCAAAAATACCATAACTCCAGTTCGAATGTGAAGGAAGGATATCGGCATATATATTGTTTGCATAAGCTTCCAATTGGGAAGCATCCGTAAAATAAAGTTCCGGAGCCACATTCGACATCGGTTCCTTATCGAGGAAATCATTACATGAGGCCAATCCACCGGCCAGCGCCAACGCTAATAATGATCTTATAATTATTCTATTATTTGTTTTCATTGTAATTCATTGAAGGGTTAAAGGGTTACATTAATACCGAACGACCATGTTCTTGAAAGCGGATAAGCATTACCGCTACTCTTGATCGCAGAATTTGCGTTACTATCCGTATTACCTCCATCGACAGTTTCAGGATCAAACAATCTGGAAAGTGTGAAAGCGGAACTTTTCGACAGCAAACAGATATATTACAATCCCGTATCCAATGAATACCAGTTATCTTCCCAGTTCATTGCCGGAAAAGTCATCGAAAAACGCGACCTGCTGCGATCGTATTTGAATAATTTCCTGTCGGGCGAAGAAGATCCGGGAAAAGCGGCAGAGGTAAAACAATCAATAAAGGCATTGGAAGAAGCCATACCCAAACCTCTGCCGCTAAATGAAATCGGGATTAACCTTGGAGAGCGCTGGATACCTGAACGATATTATGTC
>JAIRKY010000084.1 GCA_031259755.1 Mediterranea sp. (in: CFB group bacteria)
TAAAGATTGGAGGGAAGCAAATGTAAAAAGAGCATTAGCAGGTGAAAATATCAGAGATATGGCAAGTATCAATGAATTAGTAATACTATCTAATTTAGAATCTTTAAATTCTACGTTAATAAAAAATGAGCTATCTAAAAAAGAACGCTTTAAAATACTTAGTCAAACAGCGCAAGAACAACGAAAATCATTAGACAATATAGATTTTTTAAGGTCTATGAAAAAAATATCTCCTACAACATATGTTGATGCTTTAAAACAGCCTAAACTATCCTCATTCGACCAAACAATGAAAAAAGCATTAGATTACGACCCTAATAAAGATAAAGAGTAGATCCGTTCTACTCTTTATTCTGATATACCGTAAACTTGTATATAATTGCATAGATAATAATCCGTGTAATCCGTGTAATCTGTGTTTAACTGTCTAATCTGCGTTAATCTGCGTAATCTGCGTTTCAAATAAATAATAATCTGTCCAATCCGCGTTAATCCGCGTTAATCCGCGTTTAAATCCAATTAAATTATGATAGAGAAAATGAATTATTACCCGAATGACGAACAGTTGGAAAGCGTCGTATTGGGCGCTTTGATGATAGACTCAGGAGCGATGTCGCGTGTGGCGGAACAGTTGGAAGAAGAGATGTTCTACCAGAACAATAACCGGTTGGCCTACCGGGCGATCAGGGAACTGTATGACGCCGGGCGGGCGATAGATATCGTTACGGTAACGGAACAGTTATTCAAAATAGGGACGCCTGACAATTGGAACGTGCCGTTCTACATAACCCAGCTGACCTCGCGGGTGATGAGCGGCGCGCACCTGGAAGAGCACGCCCTGATCCTCGGAGAACTGTTCCTGCGCCGCGAGGCGATCAAACACCTGACCATAAAGCTCAGCCGGATACAAGACCTGACCTGGGACGTGTACGAAGAACTGGACAAACTGATCGGTACGCTGGACAAATTATGTCACGGACAGGATACGGAAGCTCCGCGCGACCTGCCCACCCTGATCGCGGACACGCTGCTGCAAGGACAATGGCGCATGGAGAACAACAAAGACGGGCTGACGGGGATCCCCACGGGATTTACGGAACTGGACCGCCTGACGGCGGGATGGCAAAACTCGGAACTGATCATCATCGGAGCGCGGCCATCCATCGGGAAAACCTCGCTAACGGCGTTCATGGCCTGGGTGGCGGTGCAAGCGGGCTACAAAGCGGCGTACTTCAGCCTGGAAATGGCGGCCGAACGGCTGGCGGACAAATGGATCGTCGCGGAAGCGAACATCAGTGCGGACAACTGGCGACGGGGAACGATCACACCCGAAGAAGACCGGGCGATAGCCGCGGTGGTGGACAAGCTCCGCAAGCCGGTGATCCATGTGGACGACTCCACGGTGATCAGCATGGAACGGATCAGGAACAAATGCCGGACGCTACACCGGAAAGGGCTGTGCGACATCGTTTTTATCGATTACCTGCAACTTGCGCAGGTCACGGGAAGCAAACGGAACCATACCATGGCGACCGATATGGGGGAAATGGCCAACAAGGCCAAGGCCATAGCCAAGGAACTCAAAGTGCCGGTGATCGTACTGAGCCAACTGAACAGGGACTCGGAAAAACGGGCGGACAAACGCCCGGCTATGTATGACCTGAGGGAAAGCGGAGGGATCGAACAGGTGGCCGACATCGTGGCGCTGATACACAACCCCTCGAAAGCGGGAGTGAAAACAGACCCCAAAAGCGGATACCCCACCGAAGGACTGGGCGTACTGATCGTAGAGAAGAACCGGAACGGAGCCACAGGAGAGATCTGCTTCGGCTACAACCCAAGCATGACCCGCTTCGGAGACTACGAACCGCCAAAAAACTGGATGCTGGAAAACGCCAGACCACTGAAAGCGAAAGAGATCAGGATGCAGAAGTAAAAGCGCTTCGCTCCTTGAAGGAGGCGACATAAAGAATCGGTTTTGGCAGTTGCACGAAAACAAAGAACGCCAGAACTACCAACGGAAATCATAAAAGACCCGATGGTATTCTCCGATGGGGAAAGAAGAAGGGATATAATTCTATGTATATCGAGAATAATTTCTATTTTTGCATGAAATTCGATGTATACATAGAATAAATCAGATATGACTAAGCTCCCAACTATCCTGCATAAGAGAGATACTTATATAGAAAAAATCAAGCCTTTCATGCGTACTCCTATCGTTAAAGTTATGATTGGACACCGACGTGTAGGGAAAAGTTTTATTCTGTTTCAGCTTATAGAGCTGATCAGACAAGAAAAGGCAGATGCAAATATTATCTATATAAATAAGGAAGATATTGAGTTTGACGACATGACCAATTATAAGGAATTGCATGAATACATTTCCAAACGATTGGTTAGTGATAGGAAAAATTACATTTTTATAGATGAAATTCAAAATATAACCGACTTTAAGATAGCTATCCGCTCTCTTGTTTTAGATGATAATAACGACATTTATATTACAGGAAGTAACTCCGAAATGTTTTCGGGCGATTTGGCAAATGAGCTTGGTGGACGTTATGTCGAGTTTAGAATCTACAGCTTGTCATATCTTGAATTTTTAGATTTCCATAAATTATCCAACACTGATGAATCACTTGAACGATACACGCATTTTGGAGGATTACCCTATCTGATACACCTACCATTAGAAGAAACTGTTATCATGGAATATATTCGTAGCATTTATTCCACGATAGTATTACGAGATGTTGTAGAGCGGAAAAGTATACGTAATACGGCTTTTCTTGAACAGTTAATCCGGTTTTTAGCAAACAATACAGGAAGTCTTTTTTCCTCAAAAAGCATCAGCGACTTTCTAAAAAGTCAAAATATTAATATGACAGCGAATCTCATTGGAGAATATGTAGATGCTCTTGCAGAAGCGTTTGTTGTTCATAGGATTAACCGATATGATATAGTCGGCAAAAAACTATTTGAACGAAAAGAAAAGTATTTCTTTGAAAATATGGGCATCAGAAATGCGATAGCCGGATACAAGTATCAAGATAGAGCAAAGCGATTGGAAAACCTTGTTTGCAATCACCTGCTATATTGTAGTTATGATGTTAAGGTGGGTGCTTTATCTCCCGAAGAAATAGATTTTGTCTGTACACGAGGAGGCGAAACTCTATACATTCAGGTTGCGGTTGAATTGTCTTTGCCTGATACAATCGAGCGTGAATTTGGTAATCTGTTGAAAATAAAGGATAATTATCCGAAGATCGTTGTTTCGGCGGAACGTTCTTTTGAAAATAGCTATGAAGGGATAGAACATATTTATATCCGAGACTTTTTATCTTCTTCGTTGACTCCAAAGATGATATGATATGCAAACGCCTAACGAGCATTTTATCCCCACAGATTTGAAAGAAAAATTGTCTGAAGAAATCTATTTATTGTTACCTTTGCACCCTACATTATAAAACAGATGGAAGGTACCCAACAACAATTCGAACGTATGATCGCTATTTGCCGTGACCTGTTCTCAAAGAAACTGCACGATTACGGCCCTGCATGGCGCATATTGCGCCCGGCTTCTTTAACCGATCAGATCTATATCAAAGCCAGTCGCATCAGGAGCATTGAAACGAAAGGCGTAAATCTGGTCGATGAAGGGGTGCGCGGAGAGTTCATCGCCATAGTGAATTATGGAATTGTCGGATTGATACAATTGGAATCCGGTTATGCGGAAACAACAGATATAAGTAATGACCAGGCTTTGGCGCTGTATGATAAATATGCGAAAAAAGCGCTTGACCTGATGCTGGTGAAGAATCATGATTATGGCGAAGCGTGGAGAGGCATGCGTATCAGCTCGTATACGGACCTGATACTGATGAAGATCTACCGCACTAAACAAATAGAAAGCCTGACCGGAGATATATTGATATCGGAGGGCGTCGATTCCAACTATCTGGATATGATCAACTATGCTGTGTTCGGTTTAATTAAACTTGAGTTTGGAGAATAAGCGGCTACATATCATAAAAGCGACGCTGATCAATGTTTGTCGTTTTCTATTGGCGGCGGTGTTTATCTTTTCCGGTTTTGTGAAGGCTGTAGACCCATTTGGCTCTACCTATAAGATACAAGACTATCTGGAGGCTTTTGGGATATCGGCCTGGTTCCCTTCTTTTTTCCCTTTATTGGGCGCGATAGCGCTGTCGACGTTAGAGTTCGCGTTGGGAGTGATGCTGTTCTTCGGCATCAGGAAAGGGACCGCTACTTTATTGACCCTGTTCCTGATCTGTTTTATGACTCCGTTGACCCTTTATCTGGCAATAGCCGATCCGGTGTCGGACTGCGGGTGCTTCGGAGATGTATGGATACTTACCAACTGGGAGACATTTACGAAAAATATCGTTCTTCTGTTGGCGGCGTTCGTCGCTTTTAAATGGCGCTATCTGATCATACGTTTTATCAGTCCGAAGTCGGAGTGGCTGGCTTCTTTGTATTCCGTTATTTTTATTCTTATATTGTCGATATACTGTTTGATACATTTGCCGATACTGGATTTCCGTCCTTACCGGGTAGGAGTGAACATCCGTGAAGATATGTCTATACCGCCGGATGCAAAGCCCGGTGTATATGAAAGTATATTTATTCTGGAAAAGAACGGAGAAAGAAAGGAATTTACGCTGGACGACTATCCGGATAGTACATGGACGTTTGTCGACGTACGTACGGCGCTGAAGGAAAAAGGCTATGAACCGCCCATACGCGACTTCTGCATGAAGAGCCTGGAAACAGGAGATGATATAACGGCGGAAGTCCTGGACGATAAGAATTATACCTTTTTGCTTATCGCCCATCGTATTGAGGGAGCCGACGACAGTAATATCGATCTGATCAATGAGATCTATGATTACAGCGTGGAGCGCGGGTATGCTTTCTACTGCCTGACCTCTTCTCCCGAGGATGAGATCGAACAGTGGAAAGACAAGACCGGAGCCGAGTATCCGTTCTGCCTGACGGACGATATGACATTGAAGACTATTGTACGGGCTAATCCGGGATTGGCGCTGATAAAAGATGGAACGATCCTGAAAAAATGGAGTAACAATGAATTTCCGGACGAATATGTATTGACGGATTCACTGGACAAGCTGAGATTGGGCGAGGAGCGATCTACCGACTTGCATAAAATAGGATGGACGCTTTTATGGTTCATTCTTCCCTTATCGCTGATTTTAGGCCTGGATCTCTTTCTGGTAAAGAGAAGCGCCCGTCTCGCGAAAGAAAACCAACGTTTAATTAACCCATTAATAAAAAACAAAATGAGAAAAAACATTGTTGCAGGAAACTGGAAAATGAACAAAACCCTTCGGGAAGGTATTGAATTCGTTAAAGAGCTTAAAGAGATATTGGCGGAAGATAAGCCAAATTGTGAAGTACTGGTATGTACTCCGTTCATCCACCTGGCTTCTGTGGCTACGATCCTTGAAGTATCGGCTATCGGCGTAGGCGCGGAAAACTGTGCGGATAAGGCGTCCGGCGCATATACAGGCGAAGTGTCGGCGGCTATGGTCGCTTCGACCGGTGCGAAATATGTTATTCTTGGCCACTCGGAACGTCGCGCTTATTATGGTGAGACAGCCGGTATCCTGAAAGAAAAAGTGAAATTGGCTTTGTCGAATGGCCTGACCCCTATCTTTTGTATCGGCGAAGTATTGGCCGAACGTGAAGCGAACAAACAGAACGAAGTTGTTTATACGCAGCTGGCTGACTCTTTGTTTGATCTTTCCGTTGAAGATTTCTCCAGGATCGTATTGGCATACGAGCCGGTCTGGGCTATCGGTACAGGCAGAACGGCTACCTCCCTGCAAGCGCAGGAAATGCATGCTTATATCCGCTCTGTGATCGCTGATAAATACGGCAAGGAAGCGGCCGAGAATACGTCTATCCTTTACGGCGGCAGCTGTAATCCTTCTAATGCAAAAGAACTGTTCGGCAATCCGGATGTCGATGGCGGGCTGATTGGCGGCGCGGCGTTGAAAGCGGCCGACTTTAAAGGTGTTATCGACGGTTTCAAAGCTTAAACCCATGCCTCATGAGAACCTGTACGTTATATTTCTGTTTATTTCTTCTTTCCATGCGTTATGCTTGCGTGCATGCGCAGGAGAGTCATATTGTGAAGAGCCTTGAACGTTATGTTCCCGGAGAAGGCCGGGTGACGATCCATCAAGGCCCGGAGATCGAAGCGCTGTTGGGAAGTCCGCATGGTTTGGAAACTTCGGATGACGGTACGATAAAAATGGCGGGATACAGGGTACAGGTTTATTCCGGAGGAAATTCCCGCAACTCAAAGAGGGAAGCCGAATCTGTTGCGTCGAGAGTGAAAAGCGGATTCCCGGAACTAAAGGTTTATACCCTGTTCAATCCTCCCCGCTGGTTATGCCGGGTAGGTGATTTTCTGAGTATTGAAGAAGCCGACGCCATAATGAGGAAACTTCGTAGGGAAGGCGGTTTCAGGGAAGCGGTCATAGTAAAAGAACAGGTAAGTATCCCTTTATAATCCGATGGCAGAGAGAGAAGAACATACTTTTCCGGGATTGGAAGAGTTTAAAGCCCATTATCGTAACATCATCTCTTTATTGGGTGAGGATGTGGAGCGTGAAGGTTTACTTAAAACGCCCGAGCGCGCCGCGAAGGCCATGTTGACATTGACCGAAGGGTACCGGATAGATCCGAACGAGATCCTGCTGTCGGCGAAATTCAAGGAAGAGTATAGCCAGATGGTGATCGTAAAGGATATTGATTTCTTTTCTCTTTGTGAACATCATATACTGCCTTTCTACGGCAAGGCGCATGTGGGGTATATCCCGAACGGTTACATCACAGGTCTAAGTAAGGTAGCCCGTGTGGTTGATATATTCTCACACCGCTTGCAGGTACAGGAACGTATGACCCTGCAGATCAAAGAATGTATTCAGAACGCCTTGGATCCGTTGGGTGTAATGGTGGTGGTGGAAGCGAAGCATACATGTATGCAAATGCGTGGGGTAGAGAAACAGAATGCAATTACCACGACATCAGACTTTACAGGCGCTTTCAGGCAAGCGAAAACCCGTGAAGAGTTCATGGATCTGATCCGGCACGGGTGACGCAGTTACTTCAGAACAATACGGTCTCCTTCTTTTTTCACCAGAACCTTGAGCGCTTCGTGCAGTTCTTTGTGCCGTAACATAATGGACCTGGACTGTTCCGGATCGTTCATCACGTCGCGGTCTTGCAGTTTGCGGGCGATATGTACAAGCTCTTCCCTTATAATGGCGCTTTTGAAGTTCGTGATGAACATAGGTACGGACTCATGCAGCCGGTCTTCCTCGGCAACGACCTTCTGGGTCTTCGAGTACATTTTGCTGAGTTCGTATCTTTCGTTCGCTAACTCCGCCGCAAGTATGCCGATCGCCGGGTCGGGGTGTTTGATAAAGTATTGTTGCGCGATGAAATTCCCGTTGCGGATGTTCCCGGCCGCTTCGGCGAGGATGGTTCGGTGCAGCGGGTTGTGAAAGGAGAGGTTGTCATCTTTCAATTCGCCGTCGATGTATTCGGTAACAGTGACCGGTATCTCCCTTCCGGCTTCACCGGGAACCTTGAATATGATCTTCTCCCCATACCTTATTATTGTTTGAATGATCTGTAGCTCGAACCGGTAGAACTCTTGTCCTTCTCTTCCGTCTTGCGGGATAAAAGTTTGATATGGATCCTGACCGGGTAGGGGAGCGCCCTCTGCTTCCGGCCCGGAAACCCTCTCCGGCTTACGGCCTTTCTCTACTATCTTCTCCCTTTGTTTGGCTATCTCCGTGACCAGGAGTTTTTGCTCCAGATGCAACAGTTGTCCGCACTCTTTGGCGTATATATCTCTCATAATGGCTTCCGGTATGACCGCTATGCTCTTTACCAGGTCGCTGATCAGCTCCGCCCGTTTCATCGGGTCTTTGTCGCTTTCATCCAGCAACAGGTTTGTTTTGAAGCGGATGAAGTCCACTTCGTTCGCACTGATATAGGCCTGGAAATCGGTTGCATTGTGTTTACGGGCGAATGAGTCCGGGTCGTCCCCGTCCGGAAGCAATACCACTTTAATATTCATACCCTCTTCCAACAGCATGTCGATACCTCTGACGGAAGCCTTGATACCTGCCATATCTCCGTCATAGATGACCGTAATGTTATTGGTGAAGCGGTGAATGAGCCGTATCTGTCCCGACGTCAATGACGTTCCTGATGAAGATACGACGTTCTCTACTCCGGACTGGTGCATGGAAATTACATCCGTGTATCCTTCCACCAGGAAGCAACGATCCTGCCTGACGATGGCTTGTTTGGCGAAATAGATCCCATACAGCTCGCTGCTCTTATGGTATATCTCCGATTCCGGCGAGTTTACATACTTGGCTGTTTTTTTATTGTCCGCGCTGAGTATACGTCCGCCAAAGGCGACTATTTTACCGGACAGGGTGTGGACAGGGAAAAGTACGCGCCCACGGAAACGGTCTGCTAATTTATTGTCGTCCGTTTCGTAGCACAATCCGGTCTTGATAAGAAACTCTTTCTTATATCCTTTCCTCAGAGCTTCCTGCGCTAAAGCGTCGCGTTCTTCAACGCTATAGCCCAGTTGAAACTTCTCGATGGCGTCATCCCTGAATCCTCGTTGCCTGAAGTAAGCCATACCGGCGCTTTTGCCTTCAACATGGTTCCTGAGGGTGTTCCGGAAATAGTCGCGGGCGAACTGGTTGATGATGAACATACTCTCGCGGATATTTTGCGCCTGCCTTTCTTCATTTGTCAGTTCCCGCTCTTTAAACTCGATGTTGTATTTCTTAGCCAGGTATTTCAGCGCTTCATAATAGGAGAGTTGCTCATGTTCCATAATAAAATGGATGGCGTTTCCACCTTTTCCGCAACTGAAGCATTTACATACCCCTTTTGCCGGGGAAACGCTGAATGAGGGCGTCTTTTCATTATGAAAAGGGCATAGCCCGACGTAGTTCACTCCTCTTCTGCGAAGTGTTACGAATTCGGAGACCACATCTACTATCTGAGCGGCATCCAGTATTCTATCTATTGTAGCTTGATCGATCATTGAATCAACATATACACAAATCCCCGAATGAAGTATGGCTCATTCAAAAGATATACAAAGTTATATGATATTCTTTTTAAATCTCATACAGATAGATAAAAATGTGCGGATTGCCGGTAAGTGATAAGTAATAAGTGATAAGTGATAAATAATAAGTGGTAAGCGCCGCTTGCTGCTTACCACTTATCTTCTATATAGTTATTAGTACCCCGGATTCTGATAAGCCTCCTTCTCGGCGTCGGTCATCGTCATCGAATTTAATTGTCCTTGCGGGATAGGACGTAAATAGTGGTAAGGCTGAATATCGCGGTTAAAGGTTTCGGGCGTATGCTCACCTTTGGCTGTACCGCAAATCTCATAGGTCGCCGCAACTTCCGCCCATCTTTGCGTACGTATCAGGTCGAACTTTCGGACACCTTCGCCGTAATATTCGCGGGAACGCTCTTCCAGAATATAATCGATAGTAATGGTAGCGGGGGTAGCGGATGTCATAGCAGCGCTATTGTCTTCTGTTTTTTCTACATTCCCGTTGTTTTTCCAACGCCATTTACCGGCGCGCGCGCGAAGGACATTCACCAACTCTCTCGCGCTGTTGCCCGGAGTGGTACCGGCTCCCATCACGGCGGCTTCGGCGGCGATCAGATACAATTCCGAGAATTTGGCTATGTTCCAGGGGCGTGTGATCGCTCCATTCGGTTGCCCTAAGCCCGAACCGTTATCCGTACGATAAGTTCCGAGTTTCCAAAGTCCCGGATATACAATACGGCTGATGCCACGCGGGCCGATCACCCAGTCCGCTCTGCCGGGCAATGTTCCGGCGCCTACATTGCTCGGTCCTGCACCCGGAGGATAAGTAACGGCAGGGTTTGTGGGTTCTTCATCCAGAAAAGTCAGGATAGCCTCTCCGTTGCGTACCTCTAAGCCATTCGCATTATATAAACTTTCGTTGGCGATACCGCCTTTTCTCCAGTTCCCCGGGTAAACCGTTGCAAAAGTACCGTCATAACGGGAGTCGTTGGTTTTATCGGCGAATGTTCCGGTAATGACGCCAATGGGCGGCGCCATACGCGTCCAGGGACGTCCGCCCCATTGTACGGCTTCACGTTGAACGGAACTCGTATTATAAGCTGTTCCGTCTACAGAACTTCTGATCTCGGTATAATTCCACATAGTGAACCATGTCATAATATTCTCAGCTTCAGTACCGTTGCTGTACGACAGGCTTGCCGCGTTGTAATACTCGTCTTCCCAATGGTCGCTGTAAAGTACAATTTCGTTGTTGCGGTCGTTACTGCCCACGTTAACGTCGTAGAAAGTAGGTTGCAGGCCGAAAGGGCCGGGATCGGCTATGGTTTCCAAAGAGAGGTTATAGGCCTGTTGGAAATACCATGCCGCGTCGTGTCCGTCCGGGTCGGTACGGGCCGTCTCCGGATACGTAGGGATATTCTTTGGATTTTGCAGCCACCAGCCATAAGTTAAATATGCTTTTGCCAGATAGAGCCGCGCCGCGGTTTTTGTAACGCCGCCCGTAACGCGTCCTTCATGAGGCAACGCTTCGATGGCTGTTTTCAGATCGGGGAAGATGCCCCTGGTATAAACTTCAGGAACGGTATTACGCACCGAAGCGCGCGAAGGAGTAACGTTGAATTTCAGTTCTCCCGAACCAAGATCGAGCGGCACGCCGCCAAACGTCTGCACAAGCATAAAATAATCCCATGCACGGAAGAAGCGGGCTTCCGAGACCACGGCTTCCGGCAGGTTGACCGCGGCCGCGTTCTCAATAATACCGCTTGCCGTGTTGATATTGGAAAATGCGGCATTCCACAACGCGTCGGAGCGACTGCTTGTCGGAGTCAGCGAACCGACCCCCGACATATCCGAATCCTTAAAGTTATTATCCGCACTCTGCGCCCAGGTCGACTCGTCCGTACCATTCTGAATATCGGCATAATAATATTGTCCGTAAATAAGGCGCGTGTGTGCATAGAGTGAAGTCAGGCCGCCTTGAATGCCTTCTTCGGTCTGAAAATATCCCGGCTCGTAAATATGACGCGGCTTTTCGGTCAGATTATCATCACAAGCCGTAACGAACAGCGAAAGTATCGCCGCCCCTGTTATGATTGATTTTATATTTTTCATATCACTTATTTTATTTGATTAAAACGACAGACTCAATCCAAAAAGATAATTACGCGTAGCAGGTACGTTGGTGCCAACGGTCAGCATCGTACTCGAATTGTAAGGCAAGCTGCTTGTAACAGCCGCATTTTCGTTTCCGTACGAGTTGGTTACAGGGTCTAAGCCCGTTTCGTCGTTGAAAGGTGAAAAGAATACGAACGGGTTTTGAACCGTAAAGTACAGGCGCGCTTTGCTCACACCCAGGCTCTTGATCCAACTCATCCGGTCGAAGCTATAACCTAAGGTAATTGAACCGACTTTCAGATGCGTCGCACTGAAATAGCCGAGCGTACTGCCGTATTTCTGGTTGTCGCCACTCTGAATGCCGCCGGGTTTCGGATATTTGGCGCCTGTGTTTTCGGGTGTCCAATAATCCACCTTCACGTTTCCGCGTCGTCCTGTAAGCATATTCAGGTAGCCGTTGGAAGCATGCAATGAACTAACCAAAAGGCCGCCGCTCTGGAACGTACCGATAACATTCAAATCCCAACCTTTGTAGGATACCCGCGTGTTGAAGCCACCTAAGAAATCCGGGTCCGCGTTCAATATCTGTTTGTCTTCGGCGCCGATTTGTCTTACGGGCGTTCCGTCGGCATTATACTCGCCGGTGTACTTTACTTTGATCATACCTACGTTACCGCCGGGTTCCAGGATGCTCAGATAAGGGTCGCCTTCCTGCCAGAGTCCTATCTTCTCATAATCGTAAACCGAATTTATCGAGTGTCCCACAAACCAGGCATTGCCTTCGTCACGTTCCTGTCCTGTAGCCAGTTCCGTAATTTCGTTGCGGTTGGCATACAGGTTAATACCAGCATCCCAGGTCCACCCGTTCACATTATCGAGAATGGTTCCGTTCAGGGAAACTTCAATACCGGTATTCTTCACCTTGCCTATATTGGCATAGTAGCCGCCAACTCCGCCGGAAGGCGGCAGGTTTACCCACTGGATCACATCATTTGTTATTCCGGTATACCATTCGATGGTTCCCGACAAACGGTTTTTCAATATCGAGAAGTCCAATCCGACGTTCCATGTTCTTGAGAACTCCCAGCCTAATTCGGGATTCGGCGTTTCGGAAACGTAAAAGCCTGTAGCCATTTGGCTTCCGAAGTTATACGGGCGGATTCCTAAACGCCCTTGTGTGGCGTATGGGCGAACAGCCTGATTGGAGGTAACCCCCCATCCCACACGGAGTTTCAGTTCGTCCAGCCAGGTGTAACTTTGCATGAACGATTCCTTACCGATATTCCATCCGCCGGAGAATGCGAAATAATCGATCCACTTATGTCCTTCCGCCAGGCGTGAAGAACCGTCTCTACGATATGAACCGAGGAACATATAACGGCTGTCATAGTCGTATATCAAACGGGCCATCAATGACTGCAAGCCATATTCTTCATAATCCTGGTCGTCCGGATTCACCGTGATCTTATCGGATGGCGCCTGTCCGAGGTTCCAGTATTGGAAATGGTCGGAAGGGATATCGGTCGCCCTGACATACGAACGGTCGTAATGTGTTTCTTCTGTTGAGTACAACGCGTTCGCGGTAAAGTGGTGTTTATCTAAGTATCTTTCATAAGTCACCAGATTCTCAACCATCCAATTGGTTGTAAGCGACTTATCAAGTGTGGCGACTGAAACAGCGGTTGGCGTATCGCTGAATACACCCATACCCCGGTATGTGCCTCTATTCTTTGTACGCACATTCAACCCGAGTGTTACCCGGTAGCTCAGGCCTTCGACGCCGGGGATCTTAAGATCTCCGTAAGCCGAGTTGTACGAACCTATACCGTTTTGTTTATCGGCCCATTGATCACCCAGGTTCTCAACAGCTTCTCTCGAATAGGCCCAACTATTTGCATCTGCGATCGCACTCACTCTTACTTTCCGGCTTCCGTCCTCATTCCACGGATCGATAAGAGGAGACGTAGCCAACGTGTTATACATGCCGAGGTTTTGCCCGTTTGTTATATTATAATTGTTGTTGGTAGTAAGGCCAAAACGGAGATATTTGCCGATCTCCTGGTCTAAGCTCGCGCGCAATGAGATACGGCTATAATCCTGTCCGGGCAGTAATGACGCATCATTCAGATACCCCATTCCAAAATTATAATTGCTTTTTTCCGTACCGCCGGTGATGCCGATATTGTGGTTCGTGGTTACGGCGGTACTGAATATCATATCTTGCCAATCGGTATTGACGCCTTGCCTTTCGTCGGCGCCAAGCGTCGGCGTTCCGTCGGCTTCCTTATATATACCTGCGGCCCTGCGCAATTCATACAGTTCGTCTCCCGACATCATCGGATAACGCGAATAAAGCGTTTTGAAACCGACATAAGCGTCGTAGGTCACTTTGGCCTGCTGCCCTTTAGACCCTTTATTCGTTGTTACGATGATAACCCCGTTAGCGCCGCGGGAACCATAAATGGAGGTCGCGGATGCGTCTTTCAGGATGTCGACGTTTTTAATGTCGTTCGGGTTAATATCGCCGATGGCGCCTGCGAAAGGAATTCCATCCAACACAACAAGCGGATCGTTATCTCCCGACAAGGAACGGGTGCCACGAATACGGATCTGCATATCCGCACCCGGCTTCGAACTTGTTTGTGATATTTGCACGCCGGCCACACGCCCGACCAAAGCGCTGGTCATATTGCCTGTTTGTATCTCCTGTAAGACGTCGCCCCTCATAGAAGATACCGAACCGGTCACGGCTTCGCGGCGCTGCGTTCCGTAACCTACCACTACCACTTCATCGAGCAGCCGCGTATCATCGGCCAATACAACAGAGAACTGCGTACGTCCCGACACTTTTATAGTCTGCGACTGATAGCTTATAAAAGAGATCACAATGTTTGCCTGTGGGGAAACATTTAGTTTAAAGTTACCATCAATATCGGTAATAGTACCATTGGTGGTTCCTTGTTCCAATACACTGGCTCCAATTACCGGTTCACCCAGTGGGTCATTAACTACACCTGTTACGGCGATCGTTTGCGCGAATGTCCATAAGGGGACAACACATAATAGAAACAGTAGCCCGAGGGGCCTGATAACACGATTAGTGTTTCTCATGATGAATATACATTTTAAATTAATAAATAGAAGTTGATTCACTCTTGTTTTTCATCATTACAATGCAATGTAATTGTTGCGCTAATATAGGACAATTACAGCTCTTCTTCATGTTTTTTTGTTTCATTATGTTTGTTGTTTGTTACCTCGACTTGCGAAAATGTTACAAAAGTTTGCAGAAATGTAACATACAGCCAACCGGACAGCCTGAAGACTCCCGGAGATACCCTCTTACCGGGATTCCCTGCACCGGAATAAGGTTTCCGGAATTGCCTTTTCATTTCATCTCTTTATACATGGCAGAAGAATGGAACGGCGAAGCCGGTAGGTTAAGGCGATACGATGTGTAGAATCCGTGATCTTTTTATGATCATGGTATGATCCATGCGATAATATATATATGTTGTACATGACCAGATATATATCTCGTACATGACCAGATATATATCTGGTCGTGGATAAGATATATATCTGGTCGCCCGGAAGAGTAGATAAAACAAAAGGGATCATGAGGAGATAATAGACGCACACAAGCCCTTATATAACAATTCCATACGTTTACCTTAGTACAAGGACAAGTTTAGTCGGATACGAAACTGTCTTAAAGCCGGTGGGCGCATAAATTTATATGGATAATTACTTCGGGTGAGTCGCTTCACCGCCGTGGTAATCCTTTGGTTCCGGTCGAAGCCTCTATTTTCCTGAAATCCTTTTCCGCGTCAATGTTGTTCAGGCGGGGTAGCTGGCTTTGCGCCATCTCATGCAGGTATTTGTACCGTCCGGCCTTATCAACGCCGCGTTTCAACAGTTCAGCATTGAATGATTCGAGATTGGCCAGCACAACTAATTCGTTGATGCTTGCCGTATCTCTGATATTCAGTCCCTTTTTTGCATGTCCGGAATTAGCCTCCCGCCACTGTTTGGCTGTGCATCCCCATAGGGCGAGATTCAATAGGTCGGCTTCGTCGGCGTAGGCATACAGCTTTTCACGCTCTATGTCCGTTTCCGGGATGATAAAATCGCGGACGGCATCCGTGTGTATGACGTAATTGACTTTGCTCAATACCCGCTTGACGTTCCATTCGCCAAGCATCGGGTCGGATTCCGCCGCTTTCAGTCGCTGGTATTCGGTAATCAGATATAGTTTGAATACCGGGCTTATCCATGAACCGAACTCAAAGGCAATATCCTTATGGGCATACGTTCCGCCGTTCCTGCCCGCTTTAGAGATAATTCCGATAGCGTTTGTAGCTTCAATCCATTTGCGTGGCGTCATGTTAAAACGATTGGCTCCCGCCTCGTGTAAAAAGGTGTCGAATTCGACACCTTTAAATAACGGGTTGTGCATCAATTCCCATGTGCCGAGAAATTCAACCGTATTGCGGTTGCGCATCCAGTTCCGGATATGATCTTCGCCTTCCTGCCCTTTCACCATATCGGTCAGGCAGATATAATCGTCGTTTACTATTATATATACGTTTACCTTAGTACAAGGACAAGTTTAGCCGGATACGAAACTGTCTTAAAGCCGGTGGGCGCATAAATTTATATGGATAATTGTCGTCACGCTGATATTTTTCTTACCTTTGCGCTTATTCATATTGCTTAGGATCAGATGGGTACAGTAAACTTCACTCATATTTTGACACAGGCGATTTTAGAAAACGTTATAAATTTAAAAGTAACAAATGGAGCAATTCGAAATGGTTGCCAAGACTTTCCAGGGATTGGAAGAAGTGTTGGCGACGGAACTGATTAGTTTGGGAGCCAACGATATCCGGATCGGGAGGCGAATGGTCTCTTTCAGCGGAGACAAAGCCATGATGTACAAGGCAAACTTCTGCCTGCGTACAGCCGTCCGCATCCTGAAACCCATCAAACACTTCAAGGCCGGTGATGCCGATGAGGTTTACAGGCAAGTCAAGAGCATCAAGTGGGAAGACATATTCGATGCCGGCAAGACGTTTGCCGTGGATGCCACCGTATTCAGCGATGAGTTCCGCCACTCCAAATTTGTTTCCTATAAAGTAAAAGACGCCATTGTCGATTATTTCCGTGAATTTAACGGCAAACGCCCGTCGGTCCGTATAAACAAGCCCGATATGTCGTTGAATATCCACATAGCGCAAACGGCCTGTACCCTTTCGTTGGATTCTTCGGGTGAGTCGCTTCACCGTCGGGGTTATCGTCAGGAAGCCGTAGAGGCTCCATTGAACGAAGTGCTGGCCGCCGGTATGATCCTGATGACAGGCTGGAAAGGTGAATGTGACCTGATCGATCCCATGTGCGGTTCGGGTACGATCCCCATCGAAGCGGCGCTCATCGCCCGTAACATCGCCCCGGGAGTATTCCGCAAGGAGTTTGCTTTCGAGAAATGGGTCGACTTCGACCAAGAGCTCTTCGACGCCATTTATAACGACGATACGCAGGAACGCGGGTTCGATCATAAAATATATGGTTACGACAATAATCCCAAAGCCAACGAAATAGCTACCCGTAACATCAAAGCGGCAGGCGTTTCCAAAGATGTGGCGCTGAAGCTGCAATCCTTACGGCAATTCGAGAAACCGGAAGGGAAGTCGGTCATGATTACCAATCCGCCGTACGGCGAACGTATCTCGACCCGCGACCTGCTCGGATTATACCAACTGATCGGCGAACGCCTGAAACATGCTTTCAGCGGGAACGAAGCCTGGATATTGAGCTATCGCGAAGAGTGTTTCGAACAGATCGGCCTGAAGGCCAGCGAAAAGATACCCCTGTTCAACGGCGCGCTCGAGTGCGAATTCCGCAAATACGAACTCTTCAACGGCAAATACAAAGCCTTCAGGAAAGACGAAGCCGAAAAGAAAAGTTACCACAGGGATAACGATAAGAAGAGAGACTACGATAAAAGAGAGCCTGTGAAGAAGGAGATCAGGAAGAAAGGAGAGTTTGTAGAGACCTACAAGGCGGAGAAACCCGAAAAAGTATTCAGAAAAAGAAATAAAACAGAATAGCGTAATGAGAACATTCGTAATGACTTTATGTACAGCGTTTCTGATGTGTGGCGACGTTATGGCGCAGCAACCGGCGCCCACGCTGAACGACCTCGTTCCGGGTGGAGCGACCTATCGCTTTGTCGAAAACCTGTATGGCCTGCAATGGTGGGGAGACGCCTGTATCAAGCCGGGTGTTGACAGCCTGTTCATTGTAAATGTACAGACAGGAAAAGAGAGCCTCCTGATCGCCCGTGAGCAGGTCAACGCCGTATTGGAAGCCCGGAAACTACCCAAACTATCGCACTTCTATGCCGTGAAGTTTCCCTGGAAGGGAACAGATGAAATGCTATTGGCGCTCGGCGATAAGTACGTAGCTTATGATCTAAAAAAAGGAGAAGCGAACGTCTTGCATACGCTTCCTGAAAAGGCCGCCAACATAGACTTCTGCAACGAAAGCCGCCGGATAGCCTACACCGTGGGCAACAACCTGTATGTAAACAATGACCGGCTGACCCATGAACCCGAAGGCGTTGTATGCGGACAATCCGTACACCGCCACGAGTTCGGCATCAGGAAAGGAACTTTCTGGAGCCCGAAAGGAAACCTGCTGGCCTTCTACCGCATGGACGAAAGTATGGTCGCTACGTATCCGTTGGTAGATATCGGCGCCCGGATAGCCAAACCCAACAACGTACGCTATCCGATGGCGGGAATGACGAGCCACAAGGTAAGTGTCGGGGTGTACGATGCCAATTCCAAAGAGATCGTCTATCTGGAAACGGGAGACCCGACCGATCGTTACTTCACGAACATATCCTGGTCGCCGGACGAGAAAACGATCTACCTGATCGAACTCAATCGTGATCAGGATCACTCCAAACTTTGCCAATACGACGCGGAAAGCGGAAAGCTTCTGGCCGTCCTGATCGAAGAAAAACATCCTAAATACGTAGAACCGCAGAACCCTGTCATATTCCTGCCCTGGGACGCGACGACGTTCATCTACCAAAGCCAGCGTGACGGATACAACCATCTGTATCTGTATGATACGAAAGGAAAACCGGTGAAACAACTGACCTCCGGCGATTGGCTCGTACGGGACGTTATCGGGTTTGAAGAGAAGAGCAAGCGCCTGTTTATCCAAAGCACCGAACGTTCGCCGCTGCAAAGCAACATCTATTGCGTGGATATTCCCAGTGGAAAACGGACGTTGCTCGGTAATGCCGAAGGCGTACACCAAGGTACGATAAACGCCTCGGGGACATATATGCTCGACATATATACGGCTCCCGGCGTTCCGCGAAGCATCAACATCGTCCATACAAAGAAAGGCGCGAGCGTCAACCTGCTCACTGCCGGGAATCCTTTCAAGGACTTTAACATGCCAACCATCGAAACCGGAACGATCAAAGCGGCCGATGGAATAACAGACCTGTACTATCGTCTGATCAAACCTCTTGATCTCGATCCGGACAGGAAGTACCCAACCATTGTTTATGTATATGGCGGCCCCCACGCGCAAATGATAACGAACGGTTTCCAATACGACGCGCGCGGATGGGACATCTACATGGCTACGAAAGGATACGTCGTGTTTACGCTGGATAACCGGGGAAGCGGTAACCGCGGACTGGAATTTGAGAACTGTACCTTCCGCCGGTTAGGGATCGAAGAGTGTAAAGACCAGGTTAAAGGGATCGAATACCTCAAAAGCCTTCCTTACGTAGACGGCGACCGGATAGGGGTACACGGCTGGAGCTACGGCGGACACATGACAACCGCCCTGATGCTACGCCATCCCGATATATATAAGGTAGGTGTAGCCGGCGGACCGGTCATCGACTGGAAATATTACGAGATCATGTATGGCGAACGCTACATGGATACCCCGGAAAGTAATCCCGAAGGGTATGAACAGGGCAATCTGAATCGTCTGGCAGGCAACCTCAAAGGAGATCTGTTGCTGATCCATGACGACCAGGACGATACCTGCGTACCGCAACACACGCTCTCGTTCATGAAAGCCTGTGTAGATGCGGGAACCTATCCGGATTTGTTTATCTATCCGGGACATAAACACAATGTGCGTGGCCGCGACCGTGTACATTTGTATGAGAAGATAACCCGGTACTTTGATGAGAAACTAAACTTCAAACAATGATGAACGTATTACTGTTAGGCTCGGGAGGCCGCGAACACGCGCTGGCCTGGAAGATAGCGCAAAGCCCTAAAGTGGAGAAGCTGTATATCGCTCCCGGTAACGCCGGAACAGCGTCGTTAGGTGAAAACCCGGATATCGAGGCGACAGACTTTGAAGCATTGAAAATATTCGCCCTTGAAAGAGCTATCGACATGATCGTGGTTGGCCCGGAAGACCCGTTGGTAAAAGGTATCTACGATTTCTTCACCGGAGACATCGCCACTCGTCATATCGCGATCATCGGGCCATCCGCGCAAGGCGCGCAACTGGAAGGCAGCAAGGCGTTCGCCAAAGAATTTATGCGGCGCTACAACATTCCGACCGCCCGTTACCTGAGTGTTACAAAAGAGAACATGGAAGAGGGCATGGCCTTTCTGGAAACGCTCGAAGTGCCTTATGTGCTGAAAGCCGACGGGCTATGCGCCGGAAAAGGCGTATTGATCCTCCCGACCCTGGAAGACGCCAGATACGAACTTAACGCCATGCTAAACGGTATGTTCGGACAGGCAAGCGCTATGGTGGTGATCGAGGAATTCCTTGACGGTATCGAATGTTCTGTATTCGCGCTGACCGACGGCGACCATTATAAAATATTACCCGTGGCCAAAGATTACAAACGTATTGGCGAAGGAGATACCGGCCTTAATACCGGAGGTATGGGAAGCGTAACCCCTGTGTCGTTTGCCGATGAAGAATTCATGGAAAAAGTACGCGAACGCATCGTTGAACCAACTATCGACGGATTGAAAGAAGAACACATCACGTATAAAGGTTTCATCTTCTTCGGATTGATCAACGTAAAAGGTGAACCCATGGTCATTGAATACAACGTACGTATGGGAGACCCTGAAACGGAAAGTG
Source organism: Mediterranea sp. (in: CFB group bacteria) (assembly GCA_031259755.1). Lineage (GTDB taxonomy): Bacteria > Bacteroidota > Bacteroidia > Bacteroidales > Bacteroidaceae > Bacteroides. The sequence continues at coordinate 20,429 of JAIRKY010000084.1, forward strand.
TTATGCTACGCGTTGAAAGCGACCTCATTGAGTTGCTCGAAGGCGTAAACGCAGGCAATCTGGATGAGAAGGAACTGGTTGTCGATCCGCGTACGGCAACCTGCGTGTTTCTGGTAAGCGGCGGCTATCCCGAAAGCTACGAAAAAGGCTATCCGATTACAGGACTGAACCTTGCCGAAGCATCGGACAGCATCATCTTCCATTCCGGAACCCGAATGAAAGACGGTTATACGGTAACCGACGGCGGACGTGTGATCGCCATCTCCTCGTATGGTGAAACGAAAGAAGAAGCATTGAAACAATGCTATAAAGTAGCTAACATGATCGGGTTCGAAGACAAATACTACCGCAAAGACATCGGGTTCGACTTATGAGTGAATACCCCATGAGAGGAAAATATCTGCAAACAACCCTAACGACAAGTAAATTCATCTTACCTGTCGCTATATTCATCACCATCTCATGTTGGGTAATGGTCTATCTCTTTATCCCTGACCTCCCCAAGGAAGAAACGGCGTACACTTTCTGGAAGCTGCTGAACGTCGGGCTTATTCCTCTCTGGATAAATAAGTCGGCCAGCCTGCTCATCTACTTTGTCATCGGGTATCTGCTGATCCAGATGAACAATATCTTCGGGCTGATCCGGGTAAGGGAGTCTGTACAGACATCTATCTTTCTATTACTCGTTGCCGTTTGTCCGCCGATGCAGCGATTTAGCCCGGAGAATATAGCAACCCTGCTGTTTGTCATCGCGCTCTGTTTACTCTTTAGCGCCTATCAGCGTTCGCGATCGTCCGGATATTTATTCCACGCTTTTCTTTTTGTCGGGTCAGGTAGCCTGATCTTCCCACAGATCACGTTGCTGACCCCTATCTTGTTGGTTGGCGCGTTCAATTTTCAGGCGCTTAACCTGCGGAGCCTGTTGGGCGCGCTGATCGGTTGGAGCCTTCCTTATTGGTTTCTGTTCGGGTATGCGTTCTATTACGATAACATGGAGCTGTTCTGTCAGCCGTTCATTGAACTGGCGACCTTTCATCCGATTGACTTCAGTACCTTCACCATTGGGGAACTCGCCGTATTGGGATACTCTCTTGTTTTATTCACGGTAGGCTCGGCCCATAGCCTCATCCAAAGCTATAAAGACAAGATACGCACACGCGTACTCTTGCGGTTCTTTATTTTGCTGAATATCTGTATCTATATACTCATCGCGCTGCAACCCGTTTATTGCGCGAACCTGCTCCCATTGTCACTGGTAGGAGTAAGTATTCTGATAAGCCACATGTTTGTACTGACAAGCAATATGTTGTCGAACTTCTTCTTCATCTGTTCTGTCATTGGTTTGGTATTTTTATTCTTCTTCAATGTATGGACGCTCTTATAAATTTCCTCATCGAATGGGGATATGTGGGTATGTTCCTTTCCGCGCTACTGGCGGGAAGCGCCGTGCCATTCAGTTCGGAAGTTGTGTTGGCGGCGCTGCTTCACCCCTCGACCGGACTGAATCCTGTGATCTGCATCCTGTCGGCGTCAGCCGGTAATTTGTTGGGAAGCCTGACTTGTTACTGGTTGGGACATCTGGGAAAGATGGAATGGCTGGTGAAGTATTTCCACATGAAAGAAGAGAAGATCGTCCGCATGCAAGTTTACCTGAACGGCCGGAGCGTGTTCGTGGCCTTCTTTACCTTTCTGCCGGTCATAGGCACGCTGATCGCGGCAGCCTTGGGATTTCTGCGGAGCAATATATACGTAGTGAGCGCCAGCATGTTTGTCGGGAAATTAATACGCTACATCGTGGTAGCTCTTGCCGTCATGAAAACATACAACGCCATTGGATAAAGGTCATGCGGCGGATTATCGAATATACGGGCGACGGAAGCGCTACGCTTTTTGTTCCGGAGCTGAACGAACATTACCATAGCGTAAAAGGTGCGCGGACCGAATCGCGGCATGTCTTTATCGATATGGGGTTGAAGTATGTTCGAACCGCGCAACCCCGTGTACTCGAAATCGGATTCGGAACGGGGCTGAATGCTTTCCTGAGTCTGCTGGAAGCCCGCGAAACCGGAAAGAAAGCGCACTATACGGGACTGGAGTTATATCCATTGGAATGGGATACGCTGATAGAACTGAAATATAGCGACGATCCGCTGTTCCAACAGATACATGCGGCCGGATGGGAGGTGGAAACGGAGATCAGCCCGTACTTCACATTACTGAAGAAGAAAGCCGATTTTACGGAGATCCGTAAAGAGAACAATGACAATTACCGTTACGACGTTGTTTACTTTGACGCTTTCGCACCCGGGAAACAACCGGAAATGTGGGAACAACAAGGTTTTGACTATCTGTACGCCGCCATGAACAATGGGGGAGTACTAACGACGTATTGCGCTAAAGGAGCGGTACGCCGCGCCCTGCAAGAAGCCGGGTTTGTTGTTGAACGCCTGCCGGGGCCGCCGGGAGGAAAACGGGAAATAATAAGAGCCATTAAAAAAACAATCTAATCCTACGCAATGATGAAAACAATGATCAGATCAGGCGCCATCCTGTTTATTATAGCGCTGTCAGCCTGTACCGGACAAGGCAAAAAGGAAACCAAAGAACGCACCATCACCGTCACCATAGAACCGCAACGCTATTTCACCGAAGCGATCGCGGGAGATCGTTTCAGGATTGTCAGCATGGTGCCTAAAGGCAGTAACCCGGAAACATACGATCCTACGCCTAAACAATTGGTGTCATTGGGAGAAAGCGAGGCATACTTCCGTATCGGGCACATTGGATTTGAGCTGACATGGATGGAAAGGCTTATGAAAAGCGCGCCGCACATCCGGGTGTTCGATCTCTCGAAAGGAATAGCGTTCATTTATGAAGAAGGGCATATACATGGAGATCACTACCACGCGGGAGGAGTGGATCCCCATACCTGGAACTCGCCGGTCAACGCCAGGATCATAGCGGATAACATTTTCCGGGCGTTATGTGTACTCGACAAGGACAATGAGGCATACTATTCGGCGCGATACGACTCGCTTATCCACCGTATTGGAGAAACCGACAGTATCGTATTCAATCTGCTGAAGCGAAATGATAAGGCCGATCACGCGTTCATGATCTATCACCCCGCGCTATCTTATTTTGCCCGTGACTACGGTTTACACCAGATATGCATAGAAGAAAGCGGCAAAGAACCGTCGCCGGCGCATCTGAAAGAACTGATCGAGATCAGTAAGTTCGAAGACGTGCGGGTCATCTTTGTACAACCGGAATTTGATAAGCGCAACGCCGGGATCGTCGCCGAAGAAACAGGGACCGGAATTGTTCCGGTCAACCCCTTGTCCTACGACTGGAACGAAGAAATGATCCATATAGCGAAGAGCCTGGGACATTAGATAGGCTTGCCTGATGACATTGGCCGAAAGCTGAACCTATCCAAATGAAGTTTTCGCTTTATCGATAATATCCCGGATCGTTTTAATCAGTTGCCCGACCTCAAGATTGAAAGGATCAGAGAATGTCCTGTCCCACCGGCTTTCGATCCGAACCAACAGAGACACGGTCTCATCGGCATGGAGAAGGGTGAATATGGGTATTAATTTATGAGCCATGGCAACCATACGATCCGTATCTCCGGATGCATACGCCGACTGAAAGAGATCGAGATTCTTTGTCATCTCAACTATAAAACTTTCAAGGATCGCCCGGGCGGCGCTTTCATCGCCTTCCGAGAAAGCTGTCAGCGCCGAAAAGTCCAATGTAGCTGTTGTTACATATTCATCAGCGCCGATTGCCGATAACAGGTCCGAAACGGAGAACGGTTTATTCAGGTAACCGGCAAACCCATGCTCCAAAAACTCTTTTCCTTTGATCTCACTGCGCGCGGTTACGGCGATAACAGGTATGTTACGCGCCTGTTCGATATCCGAAGCGCGTAACAAAGCCAACAGATCAAAGCCATTGATCGCGGGCATCTGCACGTCTGTTAACAAGAAGTCGAACTTTTCCTTTCGGAGATATCCGGTCAACTCCTCAACTTGTTCGCAACATACGGCGGTAATACCTTTGCGCTCCAACATAGCCGATGTCAGGTCGAGCTGTATCTTATCATCGTCGATCAAAAGGATACGTAATGGTTGCTTCTGCTTTCCGGCGACAGGGAAAAGAGGAAGGGAAACGAAGAAAGAGCTCCCTTTGCCTTCCGTACTCTCTACCCGTATCGTACCTTCCAACAGGCGTACCAGTTTGGCTACAATCGATAATCCCAGGCCAAACCCTTCTTCGCCCTGGGCGCCGGCCAAACGGGTAAATTCCTGAAAGATACGCTCTTTATCCCCGGAAGCCATACCTTTACCCGTATCGGATACGGTTATTTGCAGATGAGGGCGTTCGTACGTTGCTTTTAAGGTAACGCTGCCCGAAACGGTAAACTTCACGGCGTTGGACAGCAAGTTATTCACGATCTGGCGTACACGTAACGGATCGCCGATATAACGGGCGTTCAGTTCGGGTGTGATATGGTAACGCAAAGACAGGTTCTTGGCATCCGCCAACGGGTGGAAACCGGTATGGATATCGTCAAAAAGTTGAGCCGGATTGAAAGCCGCACGGTTGGCCTCGACCTTATTCAAATCCAGGCGGTGGAAGTCAAGCAAATCATTCACCAGTTTCAGCAAATGAGAAGAAGAGCTTTTCATGTTGTCCAGATAAAACCGCTGCCTGTTATCGACAGAGAGCCGCGACATCAGGTTGATATATCCGATAATGGAACCTAAAGGCGCCTTGAAGTCATGGGTGATGGCCAACATGAGTTTCTCGCGGGCTTGCAGCAACTCTTCGGCGTGGCGGTTGGCCTCTTCCAACTCTTTCCGGTACCGGTTGCTACGCGTAATGTCGCGCCAGATAAGGATCAGGAAAAAGGCGGCGAGCAGTACGGATCCAATGGCTATTCCGCCGATGATACGGGTAGAACGGCGGCGTATATGCCGCTGGTGTTCCGCTTCCTTACGGGCATGCGAAAGAACTTCCTCTTCATAACTTTTGATCAGCGTGTCGATACGGGCGGTTAACGCTTTATTCTGCCGGCGGATACGATACGTGTTCCGTTGGATGGTAGTTCTGTTTATCTCCTGCTTCTGTTCTGTAGCCTCTTTGATCTTCTGATGCAGGGAATCGACAGGATTGATCCCGTCTAAAAGTGTATCTGTCGTTAATTCCCGGGTGGTATTCACAACAACGGCCGTATCTCTGGCAGGAACGAACACTTCTCCCAACCGCCGGAAAAAACCTTTCTTCCGGACAGGAGCGACCACGGAATCTGTCGTGACAACAACTTTATGCCGAACGCGTTGCCGGGTAATAACAGAGTCTTGCTTTGATATGATCTCCTCTAATTCATCCACGGAAAGCCATTTATCATTGATCTTATGCAAAGAACGAAGAAGATCCAATGTGTTGTTGTCTTTCTCCTTTAATAGTATTTGCAGGCTATCGGCTTTTAAGACCTGTTCCGTATCCAACGCCGATAGATTCTCAACCTCCCGGTGAATGAACCAAAGGGCCGCGAACAAGACAAACAACAGCAGCAAATAACCGATTGTTATCTTAACTTGGGTAAACCGGGAAAGGGTAGCCATATTCATTTACCGTATGGATTGATTAATTAGCCGTAAAATTACGATTTTAAATAAAACCTCTTACCTTTGTATGTGTAAAAGATCCGAAAAGCTACATGATGGAGTCCATTCTCATCGTTGAAGACGATATTACATACGGATTAATGTTGAAAACCTGGCTGCAAAAGAAGGGATTCTGCGTATCTACGGAAAGTAACATCGCCCGTGCTAAAAAGCATATTGAAACACAACCGGCCGACTTGATCCTTTCCGATCTCCGTTTACCGGACAATGACGGTATCAGCCTGTTGGAATGGATGACGAAAAAAGGGATGAACACTCCTGTTATCATCATGACCAACTATGCGGATATACAGTCGGCCGTACATGCCATTAAGATAGGCGCCAAAGACTACATATCCAAACCGGTCAATCCGGATGAACTTCTGAAGAAGATTGGAGAAACGCTGCGAAGCGCTCCCGAAACAACCGCCCCCACATCTGACGCCGGACATGAGCCGGGCCATTCGAAAGCTTTTCTGGAAGGCGAAAGTGATGCGGCTAAGCAACTATACAACTATGTGAGCTTAGTCGCGCCGACCAACATGGCTGTTCTTATTCATGGAGCAAGCGGAACGGGAAAAGAATATGTGGCCCAGCGGATACATCAACTCAGCAACCGGAGGGATAACCCGTTCATACCGATCGATTGCGGCTCTATTCCGAAAGAGCTTGCCGCTTCCGAATTCTTCGGACACGTAAAAGGGGCGTTCACCGGAGCGCTGACAGATAAAACCGGAGCGTTTATCGCTGCCGACGGAGGAACGATCTTTCTGGATGAAATAGGCAATCTGGGATATGAGGTGCAGATACAGCTCCTCCGCGCGTTGCAGGAACGAAAGATCCGCCCGGTTGGTTCCAGTAAAGAGATCATTGTAGACATTCGCCTGATTTCGGCAACCAATGAAAATTTGGAATATGCGACGGGGAAAGGCACATTCCGCGAAGACCTCTTTCACCGGATCAATGAGTTTACGCTCTACATGCCTAAACTCAAAGATCGCCATGAGGACATCTTGCTTTTCGCGAATTTCTTTCTGGATCAGGCAAACAAAGAACTGAACAAACAGATCACAGGCTTTGATGCCAAAGCAAGCGCCGCCATACAAGAATATCATTGGCCGGGTAACCTGCGCCAGATGAGGAACATTATCCGCAGGGCGACTTTACTGGCTACGGATGAGTTCATTACTCCGGCCGAATTGGGTAGTGAACTGTTGGAACCGGCCGATGCCCCTTCCTATAACATATCCCTTCGTAGCGAGGAAATAGAGAAAGAACATATTCTTGAAGCGCTACGACAAACCGGGAACAATAAAAGCAAAGCGGCTAAATTGCTGAATATCGACCGCAAAACTCTATACAATAAGTTCAAGCTATATGGACTTGATCTGTAACGGCAAGAGCGACTTTGTGGAAAGTTTCCACACTTCATTCCACAGTTTCCACACTTTTCCACACTTTCTCATTTACAAGCGTTGATCATACTTCGCTAATAATCAACCGATTAACGATCCCGTTTCTTTTTGGCACAGGGTTTGAATATTTATATGTGTAGTGAGATGTTATTTCTCACAAAGAGACTAAAAGATTTTATAAACATTCAAAAACCAAACGATTATGAAAAAGTTAATGTTATTAGTTGCAGTTTTCATGCTTGGTACCGCAAGCATTGCGTTCGCTCAGGAACCGGTTAAAAAAGACAGACCTGCTACTGAACAAACCGAGGACAAAAATGCTGAAACCAAGGCTGAAGCCAAAGAAGAAGCTAAAGAAGAAGGTAAGGCTGAAGCCAAAGAAGAAACCAAGACCGAAACCAAGGCTGAAAAACCTGCAACGGAAAAGCCTGAGGCCGAGACTCCGGACAGGCCAGCCAAGTAAATAGTAAGTACACGCTATTAAATTAAAAAGCCGCCCCTCTTTGTCTATTCAAGGGGCGGCTTTTTTCTTGTTTCAAAGGAGAGGGTAGGAGTTATCTTTGGAATTTAGAAAATATACTTAACTCCGATCTGAGCTCTCCAACGAGAATTATAATCACTAATCGTACTAGGCTCTGCACCACCTTTAAAATTAAAAACCGGGGTTCTATTTGTTAAACTTACAACGTCAAGAACGTTATAATTCCAACTTACATTATTATATAGTCCCCAACCACGGTTCAATAAATTACCGACATTCAAGATATCAAAATTTAATTGTACCGTATTCTTTCTTCCTTTAATAAAGAAATAGAAATCTTGTGCAAGATGGAAATCAAAATGATTCTCAAATGCAGCAATCATCGCATTACGACGAATATAATCACCTTTTCTTTTCGCTACATCGGGACGGTCATTAATCCATTTCCCGAAATCTTCACGTTGTTTATCAGCAGCAATAGTAACACCAGCAGTTGTTTTATAATCGTTAAAATTCATAGTTTTCAACTCTTCATCAGTTGGGACATACAGTACATCATTTGCATAACCATCACCATTAATATCTTTAGTATAAGTTAAATTATAATGATCACCTGATTGTCCTGTATAAGTCAGGTTTACATGAGTAGCAAAATACTTTGCATACGATTTACTATAGCCTATAGAGCCAATCACACGGTGAGGCAAATCATAGGTTGATGATTCTAATGTTGGGTTGTTACCATCAATAGAAAAGTTCTTCCCCCAATTGGAAGCAGCTTGGGAAGAATTACCATCATTCAACGATTTAGAACGAGTGTGTGTATATGCCGCCATCAAATCCAACCCAAAATCAAAAGTCTTTTCCAATTTAGCGGTCAAGCTCGCAGTAAAACCTTTACTTGTATTTGAAAGATAATATATACCGTAATATCCTTTATCCATATTTGTATAATATGGACGTTTATCATTCCCATTATTTAATGTTTCACCATTCAGATTTTCATATTGAATATTTTGATAGTAAACATTATTCAATGTTTTTGAATATAAACCTTCGATGGTAGCTTTAATATCATAAGGAAGTCTATACTCAAATGCTAAGTTAGCACGAAGAATCTGAGGCATTTTAAAATCATCGGCCATAACACAAACTGTAGATGTTTGCGCTGAAGCACCTGTTAAGGCAGGGTCATATTGTTTCTCCGGATCAATATTAAACTTGAAATCATTAGGTACACTATTGGCTTTTAAATTATATTGCACCATTTCCACACCGGTATTTGAAAAACTATTTGAAATCCAAACAAATGGTACACGTCCGGTAAATACACCTAAACCACCGCGAAGTAATGCTTTCTTTTCTTTATCCAAATTCCAACGGAAACCTATACGAGGTGCAAATAAAGGTAAAGATTTAGGCATTTTGTTTGTAGCAACATCATATTTCTTAGCAATATCAGAGTTATTGAACGTTTCATTTGCAGATGGCTTATCAAAATAGATAGGCATATCAATACGTAAACCATAGGTTAGTTTGAAGTTGTCGGCGACTTGCCATTCATCTTGAGCATAAATACCGGCTTGTGCCGCTCCGAACGTTGGCATCCATAACTTATTACCGGTAATTTCCGGCTTAGCATAAGAATATTGATATTGATAAGGCTTTACTTCATTTGCCGTACCGATACTTAAGAAATCACTTAATGAGTTATAGTTATAATAACCGGTTGCATTAGTTATATACATATTACCCATGTTATAAATTTCATTATGGGTGCCAATAGTTATATTATGTGTTCCATAATTTAGCGTAACGTTATCTGCAATAGTAAAAATATCCTGATCTAATTTATTCGCACCGGAATAATTTTCCGTTCCAAGGGCTATAGTAGCATCATTTTTGGTTCCATCAATAGAAGGAAGGTCATAAATTATAATGTATGGCATACGCAAACCATCTGTTGTACGTTCATCACGTACTTGAGTCCAACCCGCACGAAACTCATTATAAACAGTATTTGAGAAACGGGAATGGAGTTCAGTAACAAATGAATGCGTTTTATTATTCATCCAATATCCGTTATCCGCAAATCTCAAAGCGTATGTAGAGTTGCTATAAGACAACTTTTGCGCATCCAAATAATTATAACGCAAAGTAAACTTATGTTTATCATTAATATTCCAGTCCATGCGAGCCATTAATTTATAAGATTCAGTAGGTATACTGCGAGAGCCATAACTACCGCCATTATATTTTCCACCGGTCAACTCGCTTATTTTGTTTTGAACCGCAATAGCGTCTGCCTCTTTTATTTGAGAACCATCATTTATAGTATAAGAGCTTGGATAATCTTTTTCGGCGCGTTCAAAATTTACGAAATAGAATAACTTATTCTTAAGAATAGGACCACCAACTGAAATGCCATAAGTTTTATCTGATTGCTCTGTTAGTTTTTTACGGTCGTCGATATGTTTACCGGCAGTGGTACCGGCAAAGTTCTCATCGTTATAATATCCATATACTGTTGCATGGAAATCATTGGTACCGGATTTAGTAATCGCATTGATTCCGCCTCCGGTAAAACCACTTTGACGAACATCAAAAGGAGCGATTACAACTTGTAATTCTTCAATAGCATCTAAAGAGATGGGATTAGCGCCAGCCTGTCCACCATTTGTTCCACTGTCGGACAAACCAAATACGTCATTATTGACAGTACCATCAATCTGGAAACTATTGTAACGACCATTTGCTCCGCCAATAGAAAAACCGTTACCATTGTTACTCTTATTTGCTTGGGGAATCATCTTGGCAATATCAAAAACCGAACGGGAAATAGAAGGTGTATTGGCTAATGCTCTTGCATTAAAGTTTTCCGCTGCACCGGTGCGTTGCGACATAAAACGACTACTTTTATCACCAATAACAATTACTTCTCCTAATAATTCAGTGGACTCACTCAACTCAACATCTAATTCATAAATTTCCCCTAATTGCAAAAAGACATTCGTGTAAGTAGCCGTATTGTATCCTATATACGATATTTCTACCTTATAAGGACCTCCTGTACGCATTCCTTGCAGACTAAAACGCCCATCTACGTTAGTCGTTACACCATAACGGCTACCGGAAGGTTCATGAACCGCTAATACTGTTGCACCAATAATCGATTCATCACTTGAAGTAACTTTACCGCTCATACTTGCCGTGGTTACCTGAGCATTAACAATTGTAGTTAGCATCAAAAAAGCCAC
>JAIRKY010000122.1 GCA_031259755.1 Mediterranea sp. (in: CFB group bacteria)
GTGACAAAATCATGGATAATCGAATCCTTGCCTTTCGTTCGTACACCTTCGGCATAGAGCAATTGCGCTTTGTCCTTATCGAGAACATAATTCACCGCCCCACAAAAACCTCGTCCCTGAACAATCTTAGCAACCATTTTCAATCAAATTTATCACGTTATCCAATCGTTCGTTCATTGCCAGATTATCTGTACAGGCTTCCGAATATCCGGCGGCATTGGCTTTGTGTGCGATTTGGTTTACGTTGTTAGCCATTCCGCAAAGTTGACGGATGTATCCCATCAATTCGGATGTCAATCGTTGTTTTACCACGCTCGAACGGATACATCTTCGAATGTATTCGCTATGATTGATACCCGCTATTTTCGCCTTCGCTTTGAGCGAGAAATATTCTTCGGTCGCCATTTTCAGGGTTACTTTGTAGCCCTTCTTTTCGGCAGGCGCTTTCTTCGGCCTGCCGTTCTTATTTCGATTTTTTATCTCTTTCATGTTTGTTACATTTTTAAAATTTTAATGAGACCGGCGGGATGTTTTGCTTCGCAGAGCAAGGTATTGGTCAGACCAATACACAAACTTGCTCCCCAAAATCCCACGATTCTCGTTAAAGTTTCATGCTTCGTCTTTTTACTTTAGAAATAGGCTTGTCAGGCTCTTCAACAAGAACTAAATCCAACTCTTTTATCAATAGTTTGAGGGCTGGATTCTTGGTAATCATACTTTGAAGAATAGCCTGCGGTTGTTTCATCTCCAACAGGAAATCAGCAATATCAAATCCGCTCTTCCGTTGCTCCGGCGTGGCGTTCTTTTCCAGATAGTCGAAAAGTTTAACTGCGATACCCATTCGTTCCATAGTGGAAATTCGAGCCGACCAATCATCGGTGGCTCCCAAATCAGGAAACAATACCACATTCCTACCTTTAAGCACGTTGAGATTTTCATCACGAAAGCAACCGTTCTTGCCGCCCGAAGCAATCCATAAATATTGTGGCAAATAGTAACAGGCGATAAGGGCGCTTTTCTCGCTCTCGACAATGGCAATCGGTTTTGTGCTGTCTTTAGGCAACAGGTGCTCGCCGAAGAAACATTGCTTTAGATTGTAACCCTCTTTATGAATAATGGAATGTACCCACGTGATATGGTTATGAGGCTCTTTGATTCGTCTGCCGGTGGCAGGATTGTAGAGCATAATTTTACCTGTACGCACTCTTCCCTGTGCATCTGTCTGCCAAAACACCGTGGAGCCTTGCCAATAATTGGCAGTGCCCACTCGATATTGTTCTATAAGCCGCAACGATTCGTCTTCTCCAAACTGAGAAGATAAAAATTGAAACAATTTGTTTTCGTTGTAATGGGTCATAGACCTTTCGACCAACGTTTCATCTATATAACTTGCAGGTGGCGGTGGTGCATAATTTTTAGACGCAACGTATGTCGGTTCCTGTAAATGCTCTTTTTTATCAGGATTCTGCCCGAAATAATCTTTGGGAGTGAAATGGTAGCCGCATTTCTGCTCGTGGTCGCACCGCCCCACATATTCGGAAAAGGTGATAACGTTTCCCGTATCGGTGTACCTGGAAAAACATCTTTTTTGTTTACACTTCGGACAGGTGTGTCGGGAGGCAACTCCTTTGTATGGTTCTAATATAAATCGATGCGTCATTTGAATTTTTTGTTAGTGCATTTTCGACATTTTCCGCATTTGGGTCTTTCAAAATGTGGATATTGTGGAAAATGCGGTTATACTTTTCGATATTCTCCGTGCCTGTCTTTCTGGAAAAGGATTCCAATATTTTTACTGAGAAATTCTTTGAAAGCACGTTCTTTCATGCCTTTCCCGGCTGCTATCTCCACACCTTGTGCGGTCGTAAATAGTTCGGGAAGTTGAAAAAGAATGGATTGTTGTTGAGAGGTCAGTGCAGTTTCGTTCATCAGGTTTTGAACCCGCGTGGCGGTCTGCTTAAAATATTCTGTTAGCAAAATAGCCTTTTGAACTGTTTCCGTATCTACCTGTTCTTTTCCGCACTCGCCACAAAGCCAACGGGTTATCTGTATCACTAAACAGAAGCGGATGATGTAGATTTCCAATTTACAGTATATTCCCAACAGTGTTTCATTGTTGATGCCGTCACACAATTCTGCATGTCGGTGCTGCCATTGGTAGAGTTGTTTCCGTGCTACTTCACTAAAGGTAACGATGGATGGTTGAATCTCGCTATTCTCATCAAGAGAGCACTCCAAGCTGATAAGTTTATTCATCAACGTATGCCACTCCAACTCTAAATTTCCGGAAATATCTTTATCGCTCCATCGGGTTTTACGTTGAACGGGAGGTATGACAAACAGAATACGGTCGATGAATCCATTGCTGGAGCGGTCGCCTTTAGCTAAATCACTGAGAATATTTTTTTGAATGGTTCCGATTACCGGAATAAACGGACGGGTAATAAAAACAGAGCTTTTAGCATGTTTCCGGTCGGAAATAACGGTTTTAGCACTGAATACCGATAACCAAAATTGTTCTTCCGAACCGCTATTATAGCGGTTGAAGTTCTTGAACCAAGCCGAAAGTTCGTCAGACCACAAACATAATCCACGCTTGTTTTGTGCATGGATATAACTCAATCCTTCTGGCGTAATATCAGAAACCAAAAAACGTCTGCGGATAGGTTCTTGCGGAAACTCATCTACGCCTGCCTCCTGACGCTCTTTCTTGCTCATGGAGATATCCTGCTCGTACTTGGCGTATAGCTTTCCAAATTCAAGGTTGT
>JAIRKY010000125.1 GCA_031259755.1 Mediterranea sp. (in: CFB group bacteria)
CCCAATAAAGGGAATCTTTCATCGTAATGTCGCCGTAGATCTTACCTTTAATAATAGAAAAAGGAAACGACACGACCCGGGCAACGAGGCTATCCATATTGGCATCATCGAACTCGGGATCAAAACCACCCACTACATACAAGTCGCCCAACAACGTGTCGCGTTCCAGGATTCCCTTATACCACACATCGGTAACAAAAGGCTCGCCAGCCTCAGGTTGGGACAGGGCGGTGATCACCGTAAGCAACTTCATCGTCGAGGCCGGGCGGCAGAGTTTATGCTCACGATAGCTGTATAGTTGTTTCTTGGCCGTGAGGTCGTACACCACGATACCTACTTCCGACGTTTCGGGCAAAGCCGTCTCAACAAGTTTATCCATGCGCTCTTGCAAGCTACCTTGCGCCCGGGAAAGCGTCAACCCGGCCATAAGGAAAAAGAGCGCCGACAGGATTCTTTTTCTCATAACGCTTCTCTGAATATCTCACTAACAGTGGGATGCGGGAAAACGATCTTCTTCCATTCCTCTGCTGTTAACTTCCATTCAATCGCCATACCGGCAAGTGTGATGATTTCCGATGCCGGATTGCCCAATACATGAGCGCCCAACACGTTGCGACCGTCTTTGGACAGTAGAATCTTACAAACGCCGTTCGCACCCTCGTTCTCGGCTACAAAACGACCGGAAAAAGCCATCGGCAGTTTAACAACGTCGTACGCGATGCCATGTGACTGCAATGTTTCTTCCGTCTGTCCCACACCGGCAAACTCAGGTTGGGTATACACCACTCCGGGAATAGCCCGGTAGCTCATTGCATCACTCTTGCCCAGAATATGGTGTACAGCAACCTCAGCCTCGCGAACGGCCGTATGCGCCAACATCGAAAAACCGGTCATATCCCCGCAGGCATACACGCCCGGTACGGACGTTTCCATCGTATCATTCACAAAAACCGCCTTATCGTCGACCGTTCTCAAGCCCAGATTCTCCAAACCAAAGCCATGGATCACCGCACGGCGACCGGCGCTCAGCAATAGTTTACCGGCTGTTATAGTTCCCTGCCCATCGACATTCCCGTAAGAGACAACGACTTGTTCACCCTCTTGGGTCAATGAAGTAACCCGGGTACTCAACAGGAACTTCACGCCGCGTTTGGCATACTCGTCGCGAAGCAGGCCGGACAGTTCTTTGTCCATACCGGGCAATATCTCGTCGAGCATCTCGATGACCGTAACTTCGACCCCCAGGCTGTTGAAGAAGGAAGCAAACTCCATACCGATCACCCCGCCGCCAACGATGACAAGCGACACAGGCAACACTTTGCTGTCTAACGCCTCGCGATGTGTCCAATAGAGCGTAGTGTCTACTCCTTTTACCAGAGGGATAAAAGTTTCCGAACCTGTACACAGGATCAGGCGTTCAAAAGTATAGGTCTCTTTACCACAACGGATGGTATGCCTGCCTTCAATCCACGCATCGCCCTGCACGATCGTTACGTTGTTTTCAGTCAACTTCGCCTTTACCCCCAGCACGAGCTTACGCACCACCTTGTTCTTACGGGCTATGATCTTCGCCAGATCAAAAGATACCTCAGGAACGGTCACGGCATATTTCGACGCATGCTTGGCCGAATCGTAAGTCTTAGCTGAATAAAGCAAGGTCTTTGTCGGGATACATCCTTCGTTCAGGCATACGCCTCCCAGGTTTTGCTTTTCGAACAGAACCACACTCAGGCCGGCCTTTCCGGCTGTTTCAGCGGCGGTGTATCCGGCAGGACCGCCACCAATAATCGCTACGTCATATTTCATATTTTTCAGTTTTAACTCCTTTTCATTTCCTTCACGCTTTTAACGCCTTGCGCCTCCAATAACATCATAAACTCCAACTCCTTCAGCGGAAAAAGCGACACATAACGATCGGCGCCATAACCAATCATGACATAGTGTAACAGTGAGAAACCCAGTATACTCACCGATCTTCTCATCTCCACGGACGTTATATCTTTCAGTCGGATTACCTTGGATCCGGAGAAGCGGCCCGGCGAAATGATCAACTTTCCATCGGTTGTAAAGGTATAAGTAGTATGAAGGAAACGCTCGATCAGGAACACCAACAGAACCATACAACAAGTAGCCGAGATGATATTCTTCTCCCATAACAAAAAGAAACTCAACCCACCTAACACGATGAGGTACAGGTACTGATACCAAGCAATACGTACATGAAATATCCGGTTCATAAGGTTATTACGTTTTATCTTTCTGTTTATTTCTGTCTTTAAACGCTCTTATACAATTGCCTATAGAAAAGAACAGTAAATGAAAATAGTAGAGAAAATCCACTATGTAGCGCTTTGTTATTTCCGTTACATATTCCTATAAACATTATTGTTATAGGAATAGAGAATGCGATGCTATATATGATATTGTTCATTGTATTCATATTTTATATATCAAAATTATGTGTACAAAGATAAAGCAATATGCATGAAAAGCAACTTTTTATTTTAAAAAGGTATATCTGTAGATTATAGCATCTCAGTACAACTTTGTTCTTGTTTCCATGAAACGGATAGGCCTGAAGGGAGTAACGGAATATGGTGTGGTCAGGAGGGATCTGAAGCATCCCATCCGAGAGAGCCGTAAAACTTACATTAACGTGAGTTCGATATAAGAGATCGTCTTACGAAAGGCGCGTTTAGAGAATAAAAAAAGGTCACTCATCACGAGCAACCATTTTTTGTTAACCTTAAATCTAATACTATGAAAAACACTTGCGAATATATCTGATATCTCTATAATCTCAAAATATTATAACTCAATACAATATATTATAACATTGATTAAGAAAAAAGAGGTGGAAAGTCAGCTTTTATTCCCGTATTTTCATAAGTCGCATTGATCTGTTTCATCTATTAGTGCATAAAAAAGACGGAAAGCAATGCAGGAGTTGAATAAAAAACGTATATTTGCACGCAATAATTTTTAAACGCATAGCCTTATGTCATTTATTGCAGATAAAATTGTAATGGACGGATTAACCTACGATGATGTCTTGTTAATTCCCGCCTACTCTAAAGTTTTGCCCCGCGCTGTCGATCTCTCAACGAAGTTTTCTAAGCATATAGAACTAAAAATACCTTTTGTTACCGCTGCAATGGATACGGTGACCGAAGCTAAAATGGCTATCGCTATCGCCCGTGAGGGAGGGATCGGTGTTATACATAAAAACATGTCGATCAAAGAGCAAGCCAAACAGGTTGCTGTAGTGAAACGCGCTGAAAACGGTATGATCTATGATCCGATAACAATCAAGAAAGGTTCTACTGTAGCAGATGCCTTATCTTTGATGGTGGAATATAAAATTGGCGGTATACCTGTGGTAGATGATGAAAAGATACTTGTCGGTATTGTGACTAACCGTGATTTACGCTTTGAAAAGGATATGAATAAGCGTATCGACGAGGTGATGACAAGCGAAAACCTGGTAACAACAAACCAATCGACAGACCTGGAAGCTGCCGCGCAGATTCTGCAAAAGCATAAAATAGAAAAACTGCCGGTAGTAGATAAAACAGGAAAATTGATCGGATTGGTAACGTATAAAGATATTACAAAGGCAAAAGATAAACCCATGGCCTGCAAAGATGCGAAAGGACGCTTGCGCGTTGCTGCCGGAGTGGGGGTGACAAACGATACGATAGAACGTATGCACGCGCTTGTTGACGCAGGGGTTGACGCTATTGTTATCGATACCGCTCATGGACATTCTGAATTTGTAATTGAGAAACTGAAAGAAGCTAAGATGCTTTTCACGGATATTGATATCATTGTAGGTAATATCGCTACGGGCGAAGCTGCTAAGATGCTGGTCGAGGCAGGCGCTGATGGCGTGAAAGTCGGTATCGGCCCGGGTTCTATTTGTACAACACGTATAGTGGCCGGTGTAGGAGTACCTCAACTTTCTGCTGTGTATGATGTTGCCAAGGCTATAGCCGGTACGGGAGTTCCTTTGATTGCCGACGGTGGATTGCGCTATTCGGGTGATGTGGTTAAGGCATTGGCTGCAGGCGGATTCTCTGTTATGATCGGATCGTTGGTTGCCGGAACGGAAGAAAGTCCCGGTGAAACAATTATATTCAATGGACGTAAATTCAAATCATATCGTGGTATGGGATCATTGGAAGCAATGGAAAATGGTTCTAAGGATCGTTATTTCCAAAGTGGAGAAGCGGACGCGAAGAAGTTGGTGCCGGAAGGGATCGCTGCTCGCGTACCCTACAAAGGAACACTGTATGAAGTGATTTACCAATTGGCCGGCGGATTACGTGCCGGAATGGGGTATTGTGGCGCTGTTAATATTGAAAAGTTGCATAATGCTAAATTTACACGCATAACAAATGCCGGTGTAATGGAGAGTCATCCGCATGATGTGACGATTACGAGTGAATCACCTAACTATAGTCGTCCGGAGTAAGTCCGGACAGGCTGGCTCTTCATTTTAGATATATAAGGTTGAAATGAACGAAGAGGTTTAAAAACAGTTAACAATCATTGAAGCAATTGATTATTTACACTATCTTCGTACTCTTAAAAGTATAATTCAGTTTACCATGCGAATAATAGGCTTTCTGCTACTATTTTTTCTAATGTGTACGTCATGTGGCGACAAAAAAGGTGAGCGCGAGTATATGGTAGAGAACCTTTTGGTTGAAGTAGATGGTAATTTTTTGTATAGAGAGAATTTACAGAAAGTACTTCCTGTGGGTTTATCAAAAGATGACAGCTTACTTTTTGCGGAGAATTATATCCGTAATTGGATTGAAGAGGTACTGTTGTATGATAAGGCTAAAGCTAATATCCCTGATAATACTGAAATTGAAAAGCTGGTGGAGAACTATCGTAAAGCCCTGATCGTACATACATATCAACAAGCCCTGATCAATCAAAGACTTTCACCAAACTTACCGGAGCAGGATATCACCGATTTTTATGAAAAAAATAAAAGTCTGTTTATGCTGGAACGCCCTTTGATAAAAGGACTATTTGTAAAAGTACCTCTGGGAGCTCCCCGGCTTAATGAAGTACACGAGTGGTACAAAACCGAAACGCACGAAGCTGTGGAAAATCTGGAGAAATATAGTTTGCAGCATGCCATAAGCTATGATTACTTTTATGATAAGTGGGTGGCGGTTTCTGATGTATTGGGTAAGATTCCGATCAAAGACGAAAACCCTGAAACATACATTCAAACGAATCGGCATGTGGAATTGCAGGATACGGCGTTTTATTATTTTTTGAATGTGACCGATTATCGGAAAAAAGGAGATGAAGAACCATACGATTTTGCGCGTACTACAGCGAAGGATATGCTGATAAATTTGCGTAAAGTTGATTTTATAAAAGAAATTAAGGCAGGCTTGTATAAGGAAGCTTCACGAAAGGATAAGATTATATATCATTATTAAGCATAAAGATGAAGAAACGCGCATATTTTAAATTCTTTGTCCCGGCAGCATTGATGCTCTCCGCCGGGGTTGTTTATGGACAAGATAACGTGATTGACGAAGTCGTTTGGATTGTGGGTGACGACGCTATATTGAAGTCAGACGTGGAAGAAGCGCGCTTGAGCGCCCAGTATGAAGGCAGGCGATTTGACGGTGATCCGTATTGTGTAATACCGGAAGAACTGGCGATCCAGAAGTTGTTTTTGCATCAGGCGGTATTGGATAGTATCGAAGTTTCTGAGACCGAAGTGATCCAACGTGTAGAAGCCCAGACGGATTATTTCATCCGTATGATCGGATCTAAAGAAAAGATGGAGGAATACTTCAATAAAACATCCACTCAAATACGTGAATCTATGCGCGAAAACATACGTGACGGGTTGATGATGCAGAAAATGCAGCAAAAGCTGGTTGGCGAGATTAAGGTAACCCCTTCTGAAGTGCGTCGCTATTTTAAAGACCTTCCGGCAGATAGTATCCCTTATATACCAACACAGATAGAAGTGCAAATTATCGTATTGCAACCCAATATCCCTATTGAGGAAATTGAAGACGTGAAGAGAAGGCTGCGTGAATTTACGGAACGTGTAAATACGGGCGAGATGGACTTCTCTACGTTGGCATTACTCTATTCTGAAGATAAAGTATCGGCGATGCGTGGAGGTGAGCTTGGATTTATGGGACGTGGACAATTGGTGTCTGAATATGCTAATGTTGCATTTAACCTGCAAGACTCCAAGAGAGTATCTAAGATTGTAGAGTCGGAATTTGGTTTCCATATTATTCAATTGATCGAAAAACGCGGTGACCGTTTGAATACCCGGCATATCCTGTTAAAGCCGAAAGCTTCCGATAAAGATGTGAATAATGCGATAGCGCGACTGGACTCTATTGCAGACGACATTCGTAATAATAAGTTCACTTTTGAAGAGGCAGCCTTGCACATTTCCCAGGATAAGGATACCCGTAATAATCATGGTTTGTTGGTTAACTCTGAAACCGGTACGTCAACGTCGCGGTTTGAGATGCAGGATCTGCCGCAGGAAATAGCGAAAGTTGTTGATAAGATGAATGTGAATGAGATATCCAAGGCATTCTCTATGGTTAGAGAGAAAGACGGAAAAGACATCTGTGTTATCGTAAAACTGAAAAGCAGGATCAATGGCCATAAGGCGACGATTAGCGACGACTATCAGAATTTGAAAGAAATCGTATTGGAAAAGCGCAGAGATCAAGCGCTCGAGAAATGGATTGTCGAAAAGCAAAAGCATACGTACGTTCGTATAAACGAGAACTGGAAAAACTGTGATTTTAAATATCCGGGTTGGATCAAAGAATAAAATGAAGGAGAGAAGGTGATGAAGGAGGGAAGGAGAAAAGGAGAGAAGGAGTTAAAGGAGTTAAAGGAGTTAGCGCTTTACGCAGGAGTTAATATCACTTCCCTAACTTCTTTTTCCTCTACTTCCTCTACCTCCTCCGGTAGAATCTTCCTTATTGGAATATTATGCCTGTTCAGCGTATATGTTACAGCGCAAACCCCGGTAGAAGAGCAAGGACAACAAACTGGAAAAAAGAAGACGCGTGTGGATCTTCTATATGCTGATGAGGGGTATGCGAATAGGAATATTCGTCCGGACGTACAGGTGCTTGTCGGATCTGTTCAGTTTAAGCATGAAGGTATGTTCATGTGGTGTGACAGTGCCTTGATTTATGAAAACACCAATTCGGTCGAGGCATTCAGTAATGTTCGTATGGAACAGGGAGATACGCTGTTTATCTACGGTGATTATTTGTACTATGACGGTATGGCGCAGTTGGCGCAGTTGCGTGAGAATGTGAAAATGATCAATCGTAACACGACCCTGATGACGGACAGTCTTAACTATGACCGCATTTTTAACTTAGGATATTATTTTGAGGGTGGGACGTTGACCGATGAAGAGAATGTGCTTACTTCGGATTGGGGTGAATATAGCCCTGCGACAAAGCTATCCGTGTTTAATCACGATGTTATGTTGGTTAATCCCCGTTTCACGTTAACTTCGGATACACTGAAATATCATACGGTAACGAAGATCGCTACGATTCTCGGACCGTCTGAGATTGTGAGTGATCAGCATCATATCTATTCGGAACGGGGTTTCTATGATACGGCTAATGACGTTGCTGAACTTCTGGATCGCTCAGTTTTAACGAACGAAGGCAAACAGCTTGTGGGCGATAGCCTGTTCTATGATCGCAAGATTGGTTTCGGTGAGGCTTTTGATCATGTGGTCATGAACGATACCATCAATAAGAATATGCTCACAGGCGATTATTGTTTGTACGATGAGCCTACCGGATATGCGATGGCCACAAAACGGGCGGTAGCCATCGATTACTCACAGGAGGATAGCTTATATATACACGGTGACACATTGAAAATGCTTACATTCCATATAAATACGGATTCATTATTCCGCGAGGTTCGTGCATACCATAAAGTACGGATATATCGTACGGATGTACAGGGCGTTTGTGATTCATTGGTGTTCAACTCGAAAGATTCTTGTATCACGATGTATACGGACCCGATCCTTTGGAATGGAAGCCAGCAGTTGCTTGGCGAGGAAATCAGGATATACATGAACGATAGCACGATAGATTGGGCGCATATCATAAATCAGGCGTTAACGGTGGAAATGAAAGATTCTCTTCATCATAATCAAGTTGCGGGTAAAGAGATTAAAGCTTATTTTGAAGAAGGAGAAATGCGTAAGATAGATGTGATCGGGAATGTATTGGTCGTATATTATCCTGAAGAGAAAGACAGTACCATGATTGGGATGAATACTTCCGAGACAAGTCTATTGAATATGTATCTGCGTGAGCGTAAATTGGAGAGAATGGTCATGAGTCCTAAATCCAATGGAGTGCTTTATCCTATGGATCAATTGCCAACAGATAAAATGAAGTTGCCGAATTTCCAATGGTTTGATTATATACGGCCATTAAACAAAGATGACATCTTTGACTGGCGGCCTAAACGGGCAGGTGATACGTTGCGTAAAACAACGCGTAAACCTGTATCTGCACCGGTACGTGAAATTAAAAACTCGAAATAGTATGGGGTTCTTTAAAGTGAATAAACCACGTCGTTTCAATCATCCGTATATTTATCACGATGAAAGAAAAGAGAAGTTAGCCAAAATGGAAGAAAACGCTAAACGTGAATTGGGAATGTTGCCTGAAAAAGAATTTAATCCGGAAGATATCCGGGGAAAATTCATAGAAAGCACTACTCATCTTAAACGACGTAAGCAAAGCGGCCGTAAGCCGGTACACGTGGGAGTGATTCTCATTATTATAGCGTTGTTACTTTTCCTTTGGCATTATTTGCAAACCGGAAGATGGGAATTCTAACTACTTAATCTTAGCTACTTGAAATGAGTGATGTCATTCGTCTATTACCGGATTCGGTAGCCAATCAGATTGCTGCCGGAGAGGTTATCCAACGTCCGGCCTCTGTTGTCAAGGAGTTGGTAGAAAACGCTTTAGATGCCGGAGCGGAAAATATACAGGTATTGATCGCTGACGCCGGTCGGACAAATATCCAGGTCATTGATGATGGCATGGGAATGTCCGAGACCGACGCGCGGCTTTCTTTTGAAAGACATGCGACTTCCAAGATACGTGAGGCGGCAGATTTGTTTGCTTTGCGCACCATGGGATTTCGAGGTGAAGCATTAGCCTCTATAGCTGCTGTGGCTCAGGTTGAACTCAAAACCCGTCGTCACACCGAGGAATTAGGAACACATATTGTTATTGCCGGTTCCAAAGTGGAGAGTCAGGAAGTTGTATCTTGTCCCAAAGGGAGCAACTTCTCTGTAAAGAATCTGTTTTATAATATTCCTGTACGCCGTAAATTCCTGAAATCGAACGCTACGGAATGGAGTAATATACTGACCGAATTTGAGCGAATAGCTTTAGTGCATCCTGAGGTGGCTTTTACGTTGTGTCACAATGATGGTGAGGTATTTCATCTTTCGGTATCGGGCTTGCGTCAACGTATAACTGCTATTTACGGAAAAAAGTTGAATCAGCAGTTGTTGTCTGTCGATGTGGATACTACCATGGTTAAAATTTCCGGATTTGTGGGTAAACCGGAAACTTCCCGTAGGAAAGGTGCATATCAATATTTCTTTGTGAATGGGCGTTATATGCGTCATCCTTATTTTCATAAAGCGGTAGTTGACGCTTATGAGCATTTGATCCCTGTAGGTGAACACGTATCCTACTTCCTTTATTTAGAAGTTGATCCGACTAATATCGATGTCAATATTCATCCGACAAAGACAGAAATCAAGTTTGAAAATGAACAGCCGATCTGGCAGATACTTTCCGCAGCGGTGAAAGAAGCCTTAGGGAAATTCAATGCTGTTCCATCCATTGATTTTGATACGGAAGGAATGCCCGAGATCCCGGCATTCGAAAACGATAAACCTGTTGAGCCTCCGAAGGTACATATAAATACAGACTTCAATCCTTTCCGGACTTCCGGAGGTGATGATTCCCATAATAAGAAGAGAGTCGATTGGGAAGATTTATATGGCGGATTCGAGAAAGCAGATCGACATCCGGCATTGAAACCTGATACGGAAGACGTCTTGTCTTCTTTTGAGGAAGATTCAACAATTGAAACGCGCCATCCGTCTAAAGACTTGTATAGTGGTAGCGGAGAACCGGTAATCGAGCAAGGAGCGTTGCATTTACAATACAAAGGACGTTTTATTCTCACCTCTGTCAAGTCGGGTTTGATGTTGATCGATCAACACCGTGCGCATGTCCGTGTATTGTTTGATCGGTATATTGAGCAAATAAAACAAAAGCAAGGTGTTTCGCAGAAAGTGCTTTTTCCGGAAATAGTACAATTACCTGCGTCGGAAGTGGCCGTATTGCAGGGAATTATGGATGATCTGGCTTCTATCGGTTTTGAGTTAAGTAACTTGGGGGGTGGTAGTTATGCTATTCATGGAGTTCCTTCCGGTACGGAAGGGCTTGATCCGGTTACTCTTGTTCGCAATATGATAACGAACGCCGTAGAAAAAGGAAGCGATGTAAAGGGGAAAATTCAAGACATGCTGGCGTTAACCCTTGCCCGTGCTGCGGCTATAGTGTACGGACAGGTACTTAGCGGAGAGGAAATGCGTTCGTTGGTCGATCATCTTTTTGCCTGTGCCACTCCGAACTATACTCCCGACGGGTATACCGTTTTGACTACCATAAAAGAGGAGGAGATAGAAAAGCTTTTTACATGAACGTACCGGAGATGTGGCATCCGGCACTGACGTTTGGTATGCGGCTACATCGGCGCTAACATCATTCTATTAGATTAGGATAATAGTTGCTTTTTGATTTCCGAGAGGAAAAACATACATTCGAGAGGCGTTTTGTTTTCCAGATTGAAAAGTCTGATCCGGTTAATTATTTCTTTCTCTTGGTTGCTGCAACTAAATGCTTCGGAATTATTGCTATAACTTGCTCCGGAAAAACTATTCGCGGGAGGTGCGGTAAGTGTTTGCTCTTTTTTCCATTCCATAAAACTTTCATGATCGATCTGATCAATAGATACGACCATCTTTCTTTCTTCTTCCTGCAGAATCGTTCTCCCTTGCAGTATGGCTTTGGTTGATGACATTGGAAACCCGATGGAAACAATCTCATCATTGACCGTTCTGATATATTTCTTCTTTACCATGAACGGTTTGACGTGTTTGCAGAATGCATACGCCGACTTTTCATACGCTTTCCAGAAAATGCCTTCCCGGAAAAGAATAACAGTATTATTATTTTCAATTTCCTCCTTTATAATGTCTTCTATTGTCATACCAATATGTTCTTTAAACTGCTATAGGCAAAAATAATCATAATATCTAAATCCAGACAGATCTGAATAATATTTCTTTGTAGATTTGGTGATTACGTGAATTTTGTACAATAAAAAATCTATGATATTTTGTCGCCTTTCGCTGGATTGGAGAAATTCTGAAGATAGTATTCGCTTCTTTAGCCATAAGAAATAGGCCGGCGAATATGGGATCGTTTATTTAAGCGATTCGTATATCGTATCTTGTATATGTTCCCGTATTTGCAGTTTAGCCAGTTTGTTGGCCCATACATCCGGATATGTACGGTTACTTAGAAATACATATACTAATTTATTTTCGGGATCTACCCATGCACATGCTCCTGTGAAACCATCATGTCCGTAGGTGGATGCCGACGCTGATTTTGCGCAAGGGTTCTTCCCTGGATTTTTTATATCCGGCTTGTCGAAGCCTAATCCCCGGCGGCTGGCGCGGGATTTTTCCGTAGTGAAAAGCCTGCATGTTTCTTTGCTCAAATAGCGTTTTCCGTTAAGTTCTCCTCCGTTCAATATCATCTGGTGGATGATAGCGATCTCTTCGGCGGTAGAGAAGATACCTGCATTGCCCGATACACCTCCCTGGAATGCCGCCGATTCGTCATGAACGAATCCTTGTACCGTTGTTTTCCGTAGAAAATCATCTCTGGAAGAAGGCACGATATCTTCTTTCCTGAAGTATCTGAGTGGTTGATATGCTGTCCGGTTCAACCCCATGGGCGTATAAAACTCTTTATTCAGGAATTTGTCCAACGGTAATCCGCTTATCTTTTCGGTAAGTTTTTGCAGCAGAATAAATCCGACACAACTATATCTATAGGTTTTGTCGCCCAATTTGGCTCCGGCAATTCTTGCCGTGATGGAATCATGGAATGATTTGTCGAGCCAAAGCCGGTCAGAGGCCTGTATGGTATAAACATCACTGCTCTTATCGGATGTTAGCCCTTTGAAAAACTTAAAGTTTGGTTGCACAAAGGTCCGTGTTCCGATTTGTACGGTGTGCAGCTTGTCCCGGGTCGTTTTGTAAAGCCTTCCTTCATAACTGTTCTTATCAATGGCTTGTAAATAGAAGAAGATGCTTGACGGTAGTCCCGACTCATGTAAAAGCAATTCCCGGATAGTAATGTTCTTTTTGTCGGTATTTTCCAGGAAAGGCAGATAGGTGGAGACTTTGTCCGACAGCCTGAGCATACCGTTATCGTATAGCTTCATGATGGCCAGCAACGTTCCTGAGGTTTTGGAGAGCGAGGCGATATCAAAGATACTTGAAGGGGTTACTTTTTCACTTCCTTCTCCTGAGAACGTACCGAAAGCTTTGCTGTATACCCTCTTTCCGTCTTTCAGAACAACAACCTGGCATCCCGAATAAGCGCCTTCGTCTATACCTTCGCGGGCAATGTTATCGATCCGTTCAAGAACGTTCGGCTGTACCCCATATTCTTCGGGTATGAAGTGATGTGCGATTTGTGGCGTAATAATTACCCCATCGCCTGCTTTGAAGAGATTGCCGACACTTGTCGATAGCCGTCCGTTCGCAGCCGCTTTTCCAAATAATATGCTTGCTGTATGTTCCTGTATGTTCTTCTCCCCTGAATGTGCCAATACAACTGCCGAGGCGTTGGATAGCCCGGCTTCAAGCGTTACCATACTCTTCTCCGGAGTGAAGAATATATAGACGATCGGCATTCCGGCAGGTAATTCGGAGAAAAATTCTTTGTAGGGAGCGAGTCGTTCGTCTGAGATGCAAACAACGATTCGTTTGTATGTCGATAGCGTATCCCGTAATACTTTTCGTTCGGCGCCGGGTATGTTAGGGTTGAGTTGAATACGTTTCACGGCGACATGCTTCCTCAACGCATATTCAAAAGCTGTATTCCTTCCTGTGCTTCCCACGTTTATCATAGCTATCCTCTTAACGTCGGAATGTAAAGGGAGGATCTGATCCTTATTGCTGGCAACCGTAACCGCAGCTTCATTCAGGCGGTTACCCAGATCACGGGCGTAAGGCGTGTTGATTCGTTGGGAGAGTCCCGAGATCCGGATCTTTTCCTGGTGCGCGACCCCCAGTGCATATTTGTAAGTAAGTACCTTCTTACATTTCCGGTTTATAACTTCTTCACTCAGATCGCCATTCTTTATGGCTTGAATGACAGTTTCAATTTCTTCTTCAATATTATGGGGAATCAGCGCCATGTCGTTGCCTGCTTTTATGGCGGCCAGCGACGGATGTTGTGTTCCGGCTACTCCTTTCATCACTAAGGCATCTGTGAATATCAGCCCTTTAAATCCGAGTTCTTCCCT
>JAIRKY010000044.1 GCA_031259755.1 Mediterranea sp. (in: CFB group bacteria)
GTATGATGGCAACTCATAGGCACGCGCCGATGTGGGTTTAAGGGTTTCGCGGTCGTGTTGCTGACACCATATCGCAGGTTGCCCGTCTACCACGATCTGAGTCGCCAGGATGCACTCAATTCCCTTATCGAAGGCTTTCGACAGCCGTTCGCGCAGACTCTTGCCGGTCAAATCGCCATCGTAGGGCGATTGGGCTTCCATAATGTCCCGTATTATCTTCAAGGTGTTGACTATGGCATCGTCATTGAAGGTAATTTGCAGCTGATAGCCATGCGTATTCGGCCAGGATTGCGGCCATCCGCCATTTTCATATTGCCCGCTCAACAGATACTCCACAGCCAGACGAAAAGCGTCGCGATAACGTACGTCGCCTGTCTGCCGGTACAGGCGGGCCAGATAGATCATCTGCATGGTGGTGGCATTATTGTCAATCGTTGAATCATTCTGGCGCGATTTGTCTTCCAGGACACGCGCCAGTTCCTCGTCGCTCATCTTCCGGGCCATGTCGATATTCTTCGGCCATCCGCCCGTACAACGCTGGAAAGCCAGCGTTTGGTCGCCTATACGACGTGCTTCTTCGCTCTTAAAGAACTCGTCGCTTGTTTCGCGCAAGGCATTCCGCCTTGGCATTTGCTGCGCCATTGCCGATGAGAACGCCATCAGAATGAGGCATGAAAAAAAGAGTGTCTTTGTCATGTTATGAAAGGGATTTTATTTATTGATTTCTATCGTTTTCACTTCCAATCGATTTGAAGCCAATGTAGCATGGTGGCATTGGCGCCTGTGGAACCCGTATGCTGCACGCCGGTTCCACCCCAATGGCTGGGAACAATATCCGCCTGGAGTTCAACCGTCTTTTTCAGCTCGGGTGAGGCCGGCTCAGGAACTTCCGTTTTTGTTTCCGCACGGGCGGTTAATTTATCTCCTTCGGCCTTCAGTTCAATTGTGCAATCCGTACGGTAACAAGTGGAGGACACGGGTTCGCTTATCGGACTTGCTATCCCGTTTTCATATTTCATCAAAATAAAGTCTACCGCATGATCGTATTTCGTCGTACGAACGATACGCAATCCATATCCGGTGAGCGACCGGGTATCATATTTGATGTAGATTTCCAAAAACTGTCCCGTAGCGCTACCAAAGCCCTGTCCGGCGCTCTTTCCCGGATCGGCGTTCAGCGTCACGGACATATCGCCATAATGATGTTCTACGGGAGTATAAAGCAAGCGGGCGCCCTTTTCTTTCTGTACCAGCCCGTAGCCCTTCATCCCGTCCGACCCCTTGCCATAGTACCAGGCGTCGGTAGTTGATCTTCCCCAGGGATAGGCTTCCAGACCCGCGGGCTTGTATTGATCGACAGTCCAGAAACCCGGAATAACCTGAGGCTGATAAGCCGCCGGGAAATTCCTGAAATCCGTATAGTAAGTACGATGGGAGTCGAAGTCTCCTTTCCCGACAGGAACGGCCGTGATGGCGGATACAGGTTCTCCCGGATGACAACGCAAATGCTTCGGTACGACCTCCGCCCTGATATGATAGCCCAGATCGGCATCCGATAATTCATACGTATATTCGGGCTGATCCAAACGCGAAACAAGAACGGGGATACATACGCCTCCCTCTGTTTTTGAACAACGGTACCATGTGATGGATGATTGATCTTCGCGCCCCGCCAGATCAAGTTCATAATCAATGTTGAGTTTTCCTTTTTCCCGCTTCACTATCCGGGGCAAAGAGATAAACGCAGGAGCATCCAGATATTTAGGGGCGACAGTCAGTGCGGAAGCCGACGATAACCCGATGGGAGTTATAGCATTTACGATGACTTGCTTTGTTTCTTCCCGCTCATTGATACCCACCGCTTCACAGCCGTCCGCGTCAGGGATCTTTAAGCGCACAACTTGTTGGCCTTCCGGTTGGACAGACCAGGAGACGGCTTCTCCGTCATACGCATAGTTACCAAAACGTCTGACCGCAGCATGAAGGGTGACCGGGCTTACGCCCGACTCTATGTATGCCGATGAAGGCGAAATCCTGAGATAAGTCGGAATAGAGGCCAGCTCCTTACCCGTTTGTTTCTCTATGTGCGAAACCTTACTCTTCACACCCATAGGATCCCAATCATCATCGCCTCGCAACAGGTTATATGTATTGTAAATGACCTCACCATTATATTCTAACCGATAGGCGTCCAAGACGGGCTTATCCGTCATGTCAATCGTAACCTCCGGCTTGTCGGCATTGATAAACACAGGCGAGCCATTCAATGATACATTATATTGATAACAACGCAGATCGTCTACAGGGTCTTGCGTCCAGCCCAGACAGAGGGGCTCCGAAGAGCTTCTGAAACGGCTATCGACTATAGTTACCGGACTGCTCACCTTGGTAAGATATTGCTTCTGTTTTGTCAGTATATCGAAGTCACAGTTCAGAAAGACCGCTCCGGTACCTTGCGTATGATGGAATGGCTTTGAACTAAAGAAGGTAAACCTGCTGTTCAGGTAAACTCCGGTTCCACAAAGCGCATCATCCGTACTTTCAAAATAACATCTGTCAAACAGGGCGCGTTTCGCTCCTGCAAACGGACACAGATTCAACCGGCTGATGAAGCGCGTATTACGTGCCAGGACTTTATCGCTGTTACAAATAATAAGCTGGGCTTGGGTGACCGTTGAAGAACGTTTGGAACGATTCAACTCCGGCGACAATGGAAATTCAAGATCAACATTACAGTAGTTCCCAAAAGTGATATTCTCCGAACGAATGCCGTCACCATCAAAATGAAACATGGTGAAGTTACCAACCGCCCCCTGCGTCTGACCGCGCCGACAGGCCAAAACAACATTCACGGGATCATCGGTCAAACCATAGAATCTGAGCCAATTACATTTCACGGTCTGCCCATAAGGGATTGAACCTGTTGCAGGTTCACGAACAGCCGGATCATCCGGATCGTCTACCCAATAGACGTAAGGAGCTATGTATAAAGTCATCGGAGATGATTCGGAGCCATCTTTCACCTGTTTTAAGGCTTCGTTCAGACTATTGAACACAGAGGGATATTTAGCGGCATCCGCGTCGGAAAGACGGCCATCAACAAAAAAGGCAGTTTCGTTCAATGCAATCTTATTGCCCTTATAACGAATATGATCACCACGGAAATCTATCGGATTGGTTTTGTCCAATGGCTCATAACCCACATGCTTCTGAGCAGATACATGCAAAGAAGATAATAATGCGAACAAAAAAGCGAAAACTGTATTCTTCATCATGCTTTCAATTAATTATAAGTCAATTATAAAATCAATATCATCTCTGGGAAAGTTACAAAATAAAGATTTATATGCGGCTACCGGGTGTATTTTTTGGTATTTAATGTGTGATTTCTGAGCCTAATAAAAAAAGGGCTGCCCCTAACAGGCAACCCAAACGTGCAAAGAACCGACAGAATTAGAAACTGTTTTGATTTTCTCATTTTATTCTGTTTAGCATAATTTGTATCATTGTCAAATATATCAAGGTTTGAACACAGAGACACAGAGGTTTAATTTGATTAAGTAAAGCGAAGCCTCTGCGCCCTCCGTCTTCTTAATCAAATTAAACCTCTGTGTCTCTGTGTTCGTTTTTAGTTCAGGATGCGTATAAGCGCTGAAAGTGAATTGTAATTAGCTATTTTATTCTAGAATTATTGAGATGCAAATGAAAGTAATTTTTCATAAATACAATATATACAAGGCTTAAAAAAAGAATGGCAGCCAATAAATACCAGTATCCATAACCAAACAAATGCGCCACAACAAATCCAACAACAATAAGCGCTTGTACACACATATAGATCAGCGAAACAACAATATGAGGAATCTCCAGTTCATTCGCCATGATCTGATATACATGCTTCCGATGCGGTAAGCCTATATTTTCATGCAGCATCACCCGGTGTATAATGGTCAATACAGTGTCCACTCCATAAACAACCA